>JBBJOB010000194.1:0-4309 GCA_037721455.1 Solirubrobacteraceae bacterium
CCGACGGGCTGCGCGCCGAGCGCGAGCAGGGCATCACCATCGACGTCGCCTACCGCTACTTCACCACGGCGCGGCGCAAGTTCGTCATCGCGGACACGCCCGGCCACGTGCAGTACACGCGCAACATGGTCACGGGCGCGTCGACGGCGGACCTGGCCCTCGTGCTGGTGGACGCCCGCCACGGGGTGATCGAGCAGAGCCGCCGCCACGCCTTCGTCGCCGCGCTGCTGGGCATCCCCCACGTGGTCCTTGCGGTCAACAAGATGGACCTCGTCGACTTCGACCGGGCGCGCTTCGAGGCCATCGAGGCCGACTTCCGCGCGCTGGCCGGGCGCCTTGACCTCGACGACGTGACCTCGATCCCCATGAGCGCGCTGCACGGCGACAACGTGGTCGACCGCTCGCCGCGCACGCCGTGGTACGACGGGCCGCCGCTGCTCGAGCACCTCGAGCAGGTCGAGATCGCCGACGACGCCAACCTCGACGACCTGCGCTTCCCCGTCCAGTGGGTCATCCGCGACCACGCCAGCGACTTCCGCGGCTACGCCGGCCAGCTCGCGTCGGGCGCGCTGCGTGCCGGCGACGAGGTCGTCGTGCTGCCCTCGGGCCGGCGCACCACCGTGACCGCCGTCGAGGCCTTCGAGGGCGCGCTTGACGCCGCCGTGCCCGGCCAGTCGGTGACCGTGCGCCTGGCCGACGAGCTCGACGTGTCGCGCGGTGACGTCCTTTGCGGCGTCGACGGCGCGCCCGAGCCCCGGCGCGAGCTGGAGGCCGACCTGTGCTGGCTGGCACAGGCCCCCCTGCACGGCCGCGGGCGCTACGCGATCAAGCTCATGACCCAGACCGCCCGCGCGCTGGTCGACGAGGTCGTCCACCGCGTCGACGTCGTCTCGCTGGAGCAGCAACCCGCAGACGGCCTGGAGCTCAACGACATCGGCCGCGTGCGCCTGCGCCTCTCCACGCCGCTGGTCTTCGACCCCTACGCGCGCAGCCGCGCCACCGGTGCGTTCGTCCTCATCGACGAGGCGACCAACGACACGGTGGCCGCGGGCATGGCGCGCTGACCGCCCGTCAGCTCCCGGCGGCCTCGGCGCGGCGCAGTCCGCGCAGTGCCCACGCCGCGAAGAGGACGACGAGGCCCAACGCGACCGGTGCTGCGAGCGCGATGTCGGCGTCCCCTCCCGAGACGAAGCCGCGCGCGGCCTCGATCAGCGGCGTGACCGGGTTGACGCGCGCCACGGTCTGCACCCAGCCCGCGAGCAGGTCGAGCGGCACGTAGACCGGCGCCAGGAAGAGCGCCAGGAAGACCGGCATCTGCATCGCCGGGCCGGCCTGGATCGTCCGCGCGCGCAGCGCGACGCCGGCGGCGAACAGCGTGGCCGCCAGCGAGACGAACACCGCGAGGGCGAACATCCCGAACACGTCGAGCGGGCCGCCGTCGAACGTCATCCCGCCCAGGAGCGCGACGATGGTGACCACGCAGAGCACGACCGCCGCCCGGGTCAGCGCCGTGAGCAGGTACCCGACGATGATCGCCGTGCGGTTGGGCGCGCCGAGCATGAGCCGCCGCGCGAACCCGTTCTCGAAGTCCGACGCGATCCCGAAACCCGTGAAGACGCCGCCGAACGCGCTGGCCTGCAGGAGCACGAAGCAGAACTGGAACGCCGTGTAGCCCGACGGGAAGTCGAACCCGGGAACGTCGCCGAGGCTCGACAGGCCGCCCGCGAACGCCGTGAAGAAGAACAGCGGGAACATGATCGAGGGCACGAGGAACTGCGGATTGGTGAGGAAGGTGTGGGTCGCGCGCCACCAGACCGCGCCGGTCACCTGCCCGAAGCGGATCACGCGCGCACCACCCGCGTGCCCAGAGCCCGCGCGGCTCCCGCCACCCCGGCCGCCGCGACCACGGCGGCGATGCCGAAGCCCAGCGCGAGCGCCTGGCCGTCCCACCCGATCACGAACAGCGAGCGGATCCCCTCCACCAGGTAGGAGACCGGGTTCCAGGTCGCCACCGTGCGAAACCAGTCCTGCTCGATGAGCTCCCGGGGCAGCGACGCCGAGCTGAGGAACAGCAGCACGAAGAAGAGCGGGAAGAAGCCCTGGACGGCCTCCGCCGAGCCGAAGTGCAGGCCGATGAGGGCGCCCAGCGAGGCGAAGGCCAGGCCGATCAGCAGCGCCAGCGCGAAGAGCACCGCCACCCCGCCGACGCCGGTCACCACGCTCACCCCGGCCACGAGGCCGACGAGCAGGTAGATCACGCCGGCCAGCAGCGACACGGCCATCACCCCCGCGAGCTGGCCCAGCAGCAGGGCCGCGCGGCGCATCGGGGTGAGCGCGAGACGCTGCAGGAAGCCCGACTCGACGTCGCGCGCCAGGTCGGTCCCCGCGCTGATCATCGAGAACAGCGCGCCCTGCATGAACGCGAAGGCCATGGCGAAGTCCACGTAGGAGTCCGACGGGAAGCCGGGCAGCTCGGTGGCCGCTTCCAGCCCGGCGGTGTTGACGGCGAGCAGGAAGAGGGGAAAGAGGACGATGGGGACCACCTGCGCGGGCTGGCGGAACGTGCGCAGCAGCGAGCGCCGCGCGAGCTGGGCGACCTGGAGGCCCAGCGTCCCCGCCGCGGGGCTCACGACGTCACGGACTCCGTGACACGCTCGGCCGGCTGCTCATCCGGGTCCTGCTCGGACACGAGCTGCTTGCCCGTCCTGGCCAGGAAGACGTCGTCCAGCGACGGGGCGTGGAGCTGGAAGTCGGCGATCGCGATGCCCTCCGCGTCCAGCGCGCGCACGACGTCGGCCAGAGCGTCGTTGCCCCGGCTGAGGCGCACGGCAGCCGCGTGCGGGGGCGCGGCGGCGGCGGTCCCGAAGCGCTCCAGCACCTCGGCGAGCGCGCCGCGCTGGAGCGTGTCGCAGGGCACGACCTCGAGGGCCGGACGACCGATCTCGGCCTTGAGCGTCTCGGGGGTGCCCTCGGCCACCAGACGGCCCGCCTCGATGATCCCGACGCGGTCGGCGAGGACGTCGGCCTCCTCGAGGTACTGCGTGGTGAGGAACACGGTGACGCCGTCCTCGCGGGCCAGGCGCGCCACCTCGCCCCAGAGCTCCGAACGGCTCGAGGGGTCCAGGCCGGTGGTCGGCTCGTCGAGGAACAGCACCCGTGGACGGTGGACGAGGGCCAGCGCGAGGTCGAGCCGTCGCTTCATGCCGCCCGAGTAGCCCCCGACCCGGCGGTCGGCCGCGTCGGCCAGGCCCATGCGCGCGAGCAGCTCGTCCCCGCGCGCTGCACGCTCCCGCCTGGGCACGCCCTGGAGGGCGGTCTGCAGGCGCATGTGCTCGCGGCCGGTCAGCAGGGGGTCCAGCGCGGCCTCCTGCAGCGCGACGCCGATCGCGGCGCGCACCCGCGCCCCCTGACGGCGGATGTCGTGGCCCGCCACGCGCGCCGTCCCGTCCGT
Organism: Solirubrobacteraceae bacterium; assembly: GCA_037721455.1. Lineage (GTDB taxonomy): Bacteria > Actinomycetota > Thermoleophilia > Solirubrobacterales > Solirubrobacteraceae > Siliceabacter. Next base: position 3,452 of record JBBJOB010000194.1, read on the forward strand.
CGGAGGCAGCAGCGTGGTCAGCATCAGCACGGTGGTCGACTTGCCGGCGCCGTTGGGCCCCAGGAAGCCATAGATCTCGCCGGGCGCGACGGACAGGTCGATGCCGTCGACGGCCCGCGGGCCCTTCTTGAAGTCGCGGACGAGGCCCTCGACCTCGATGCCGTTGTCGTCGGAGGTCATGGCCGAGCACCGTAGGCAAAGTGCTTGATGTTGTCAATGTTTCTAGCGTGCAACCTTTATGACTTGCTATGTTCGCACCATGCCAACGTCGGCTGCGCACGAGGCCTGGAGCCTCTTCTGGCGGATATTCGTCGCCGACAAGCCGCGCAGGCTGGCGGTGATGGCCGAGCTCGGGCTCTCCTTCCAGCAGGCCATGGCCCTGATGCACCTCGAGCCGGGTGAGCCGATGACCATGAGCACGCTGGCCGCCGGGATGCACTGCGACAACTCAAACGTCACGGGGATCGTCGACCGCCTCGAGGCCGCCGATCTGGCCCGCCGGCACCCCGCCGAGCACGATCGCCGCGTCAAGACGATCGTGCTCACCGAGAAGGGCGAGGCGCTGCGCAGCGAGGTCCAGCGCCGGGCCGGCCAGCCGCCCCAGGAGATCGCGGCGTTGTCGCTCGAGGACGCGGCGGCCCTGCGCGACATCCTGGCTCGGGCGGTCGAGCACGCCGCACCCTTGACCTGACTGGCAAACCATCGCAATCTGGAACCGCCGCCATCTCGAGGCCGTCCCGCCCAAGGCGTTCGCGGGGTGTCGTGTGAGTGAGCAGAGGTCGTCCGGTCAGCTCACAGGGTCGTCGATGGCGTCGACGTGGTCGCCGACCGCGATGGTCCCCTCGGTGAGGATGTCCG
>JBBJOB010000017.1:0-15481 GCA_037721455.1 Solirubrobacteraceae bacterium
TGTCGCGCGGTGCGCGGCCAGGCGATGGACCCAGCGCCGCGCGCGCTCGTCGAGCAGATGCTCCGTGTGGACGTGTTGCCCGAAGGTCACGCGAACGTCGGCGAACGCAGCCCAGCACAGCGCGCGGCGAAGCGACCGGAGGGTCTGCTCGTTGACGTGCATGCTGCGCTCGAAGCCGCTGCGCGGGTCGGCCGGCCAGCCGCTCCACCGCCGCGGGTCAGCCGCTCGCAGAGCCGGGTAGGTCACTGTGTAGATCGTGCGATTGGGCATCGTGTGCACCAGCAGCCGACCGCCCGGCCGCAGCACCCGTCGCACCTCGGCCAAGGCGTCCTCAAGCTCGCCCGGGGCCAGGTGCTCGACCACGTCGAGCAGCGTCACGACATCGGCGCTGCCGTCGTCGAGCGGCAGCGCGCGCGCGTCGGCCTTGAGCACTTCGGCGTTCGTCGCGTCACCCCGGAGAGCCAGCGTGCGGCGGGCGAGATCCACGGCCGCAGGGGCATACTCGATGCCGATCGCCCGGCCGGCACCCTGCTCGAGCGCGGCGACCAGAAGCTCGCCTCGCCCGCAGCCCACGTCGACGATGACCTCACCGGGCGCTACCGCCGCTATACGCGCATACCAGTGATACATCGGATCGATCTGGCCACCCTCCGACCGTGCCCACGTCTCGGCGCCCATGCATCCGCGCCGGTAATAGCTCTCCGTGTAGGCCTCGGGCGCCACCGCCGGGGCCGGCAGCGCCTCGTCGCGACTCCGATCGGTGGGCGAACTGGCCATGGACGGGCGAGAGCTCAGTCGCGGGACGCGAGCAGGACCGCTTTGCGAAAGCGCGGCAGTCCGTTCCACGAGCCGTGATCGGCGTAGAGCCGCGTGCGAAATCCGAGGTCTGCGAGCCGATCGCCCAGTGCCCGGTCGCCGATCCCCCACTGCCACACGTCGTGGGAGTCGCGCCAGGGGCGTCCTCGCCGGGTGTGCTCGGCATCGAGGCGGTCGTAGAGCTCGTCGTGGAGGGGAAGCGGGGGCACGAGTCGCAGATACTCCTCGCGGGCGAGGTCGGTGAGGCGAACGACCTCCTCGGGACGGTCCCAGGCGGGGTGGACGATGGCGAACGCCCGAGTGTGGGGGGCCCAAGCGGCCAGCAGCTCGTCCCAATCCGGCGCCACCTGGTGCATCAGAACGTCGAAGAACAGGACGCAGTCGACGTGCCCGATCGCCTCGCGCACGCGCTGCTCACCCATGGTTCCCGCAAGGAGCTCCAGGTTGGCCAGGCCGGCAGCTCGCTCGCGGACGGCTCGCGCGTCGGGCGTCGCGAAACCGCCCCGGTCGTGCAGATCGTCGTCGACGAGCACCACGCGATGGGTGTTGTGGGCGGTGGCGGCATACACGCTGTAGCCGCCCGATACACCCCACAGACCCCCCAGGTCGACGAACGAGGCACAGCCCAACCGGTCGGCGGCGAGATCGATGAGGTCGAGCTTCTGGGCGTCGAGCGCCACCGGTGACTGCCGGCGGGCGACTCGACGCCGCATCCGGGATGGCATCCTCGCGGCGAGGCGGTGCCAGAGCAGGTCGAGAACGCGATCGGCAGGGGGGCGCAGGAGGCCCGATGTTAGCGGGCCAGGCAGGTGGCTATAGGGTCCGCCTGGCGTGAAGGCCGCCGATGACCACCCGCTCCCCGAGGAGCTCGCCTCGCAGGGTTGGTACGGGACCTTCGAGCTGGCGCCCGGAGTTGAGACCCCGGGATGGTTCGACCTGCGGCCAGTCGCTCCCAAGCTGCCGTTCCCGCGCGACATGTCCGGTATGCGCTGCCTTGACGTGGGAACCTTTGAGGGCTTCTGGGCGCTGGAGATGCACCGCCGGGGCGCCCGTGAGGTCTTGGGCATCGACATCCTCGATCCCTGGCATTGGGACTGGCCGGTCGGCAGCGACGAGGCGGTGGTCCGTGCACTCGAGGAGCGCAAGCGCGGAGGAGCCGGGTTCGAGACCGTACGGGCCGCGCTCGACCATTCCGTCGAGCGCCGTGAGCTGTCGGCCTATGACATCGACGAGAGCGCCATCGGGCGGTTCGACTTCGTCTACGTGGGCTCGCTCCTCGTGCATCTGCGTGACCCGGTGCGCGCCCTCGAACGGGTGCGCTCGGTCCTTGACGGTCATCTCCTGCTCTGCGACCTGGTGCACCTCCCGAACTCCCTGCGCAGGCCGCGGACACCGATGGCCCAGCTCGACGGACGCGGCCGGCCCTGGTGGTGGCGGCCGAACCTCGCCGCGCTGCTCCGCCTGGCTGAGGCTGCCGGCTTCGAGCGCGCGGCTCGACCTCGCCTGGTGTTCCTACCCCCGGGCGCGGCGCACCCGAGGCCGTCGCTACGCGCGGCCGCGGTCCTCCGCACGCTGGGCACGAGCGAGGGCCGGGAGCTGCTGTTCGCGAGCCGCTTCGGGGCGCCACACGTGGCTCTCCTCCTGCGTCCGCGACGGTGATCGCGGCTCAGGGCCGCTCCAGGCGGACGATGCTGAACTGCGTGTTGGGATGGGCGATAGCGGCGACGGTCATGGCGCTCTCCCGCGCGACCGCTCGCAGGTCGTCGAGGTCGATCGCCGAGCCCAGCCACTCGGGCCGGTCCTGGCCCTGTGGCGCCCGCCCAACAGCGGCTGCGACCCGCCGCTTGACGCCGGGGCGCCGCCGATGCACGTGCGGATCGCTGGACAGCTGGAAGGCCGCCCACCCGCCTGGGCGCAGCACCCGCCCAATCTCAGCCACGTAGCCGAGTGTGACCGTGGGATCGGGGATGTGCTGGAAGACGACATGGGATATGACGGCGTCCACGCTCTCGTCGCCGATGCCGTCGAGCGACAGGCCGTCTCCGAGGATCCACTCGACGTTGGCCAGGTGCACGTTGAGCTCCCCGGCGCGCGAGAGCATCTCGGACGACACGTCGATCGCGCGCACGCCGCGCGCCCGCCCGGCCAGCACGCGGGTCAGCCTTCCCACGCCGCAGCCGAGATCGACGACCACCTCGTGCGGTTCGACTCGCGCGCCCACCGCCGCGAGGACCGCGTCCAGGTCGCGCTCCCCGCCCGCCCAGAACGACTCCAGCTCCTCGGAGCCGTAGGCGCGGCGGTCGTCGACGAAGAACAGCGCATCCTCGCGGGCGCGTGCGTCCCAGAACGCGCCCATGCGCCGACCGTCGGTCATCTCGCCACCGTACACTCGGGACATGTCCGGACACTCCAAGTGGGCGGGGATCAAGCACAAGAAGGCGATCGTCGACTCGCGGCGCGGGAAGCTGTTCACCAAGCTCGCGCGCCAGATCGCGGTGGCCGCCCGCGAGGGCGGCGGCGACCTCGAGGGCAACCCGGCGCTGGGCCTGGCTGTTCAGAAGGCCAAGGACGCCTCGATGCCCAAGGACAACATCGAGCGCGCGATCGCCAAGGGCACGGGCGCCGATAAGGACTCCGCGGCCTTCGAGAGCGTCCTATACGAGGGCTACGGCCCCGGCGGGGTCGCGCTGCTCATAGACGCGCTGACCGACAACCGCAACCGCACGGGCTCGGACATCCGCCATGCGTTCTCCAAGCACGGCGGCAACCTGGGCGAGCCCGGCTCGGTGGCCTACCTGTTCGACAAGCGCGGCCTGATCGTCGTGGCCGCCGACCGCTACGACGAGGACGACCTGCTGGTGGCCGTGGAGGCGGGGGCCCTGGACGTGGGCACCGACGACGACGTCTTCGAGATCCTGACCGAGCCCGGCGACCTGGGCGCCGTGCGCTCAGCGCTGGAGCAGGCGGGCATCGAGCTCCTGAGCGCTGACGTCGTGCAGCAGCCCAGCACCCGCGTACCGTTGGAGGAGGCCCAGGCAGCCACGCTCCTGCGCCTGATCGAAACCCTCGAGGACAACGACGACGTCAACGAGGTCCACGCCAACTTCGACGTCGACGCCGACGTACTCGAGCGCGTCGCGGGCTAGTGGCCCACTAGGCGCCTTCGGCCGTCAGCGCGCGGCGGATGCGCACGTCGCCGATGAGCGAGCCGGGCGGGCCCAGGGTGACCACGACGAGCGCCGGGAACCACCAGCCCCAGAAGCGCTCGGTCGCGCCCCGGACGGCCAGCACCAGCAGAAGCAGGAACCCCACCCCGTGGATAGGCCCCAGCACGCTGACCAAGCCCTCGCGGTCGGCCAGCGCCGCGTAGACCAGCGGAACCAGCAGGAAGGCGTCGGCGATCGCGACGATGCGGACGGCGTCCAGGAGCTTGCGGGCAGTGTTCACGGGCGCAGAGCCTAGCCACCCGGGAAGGCGTCCGGCCCACCACGCAGAATGACGACGGTGGTGATCGTCCTCGGCATCGACCCCGGCACCGCCAACACGGGCTTCGGCGTGGTGCGCCGCTCCGGCGGCCGCCTGATCGCGCTCGACGGCGGGGTGATCCGCACCGACGCCGCGCTGGCGCCCGAGCGGCGCCTGGCCGCCATCCACGTGCGTGTGTGCGAGCTGCTGGACGAGCACCGCGCCGACGCGCTGGCCATCGAGGATCTCTTCTTCGGCCAGAACGTGCGGACCGCCTTCGCCGTGGGGCAGGCCCGCGGCGTGGCGCTCCTGGCCGGTGGCCAGCGGGGAATCAGCTGCTTCTCCTACACGCCCCAGCAGATCAAGGGCGCCGTGTGCGGCAGCGGGCGGGCGGCCAAGGACCAGGTCGCGCGGATGGTCGCCGCCCTGCTGGCCCTGCCCGAGCCCCCACGTCCCGACCACGCGGCCGACGCGCTGGCCGTCGCGGTCTGCCACGCCCAGCAGGCGCCCATGGCCGCCGCGGTGGAGCGGGCCGGTGGCCGCGACCCGCGCGCCGCGCCCCGCGCCGGTGCCCGCGACCAGCGCGCCGCGCCCCGCGCGAGGGAGGCTGTTCCGTGATCGCGCTGGTGCGCGGCGAGGTCGCGGTGCGCCGCGGCGACCACGTCGTCGTGGACGTCAACGGCGTGGGCTACCGCCTGGCCGTCTCGGCCGAGACCCTGCGCCAGGTCCCCGCGGTGGGCAACGCGGTGGCCCTGCACACCCACCTCGTGGTGCGCGACGACGCGCTGGCCCTGTTCGGCTTCGCAACCGAAGAAGAGCGTGACCTGTTCCTCCTGCTCGTCGGGGTGCAGGCCGTGGGGCCCAAGATGGCCCTGGCCGTGCTGGGCGGCGGTACGCCGCGCGAGCTGGTCGGCGCCCTGGCCGCCGGCGACACCGCCCGCCTGCAGGCGGTGCCCGGGATCGGCAAGCGCACCGCGGAGCGCATCGTCGTCGAGCTGCGCGAGAAGGTGGGGGCGAGCGCCGGCGAATTCGACCCCACCGAGATCGTCGTCACCCGCGCCGACGACCCGCGCGCGCTGACACGCGAGGCCCTGCTCGAGCTGGGCTACGAACCGCGCGAGGCCGAGCGCCTGCTCGCCGCCGCCCAGGGCGCCACCACCGAGGAGCTGCTGGCCGCGGCGCTGCGCGAGGCGCGGCGGTGAGGCGCCAGCGCGCGCACCGCCTGCGCGACCCCGGAAGCCTGGCCTCGTGACCGATGAGCGCATCCAGACGCCCGTCCTCACGCCCGAGGACGAGCTCGACCGCTCTCTGCGCCCCAAGCTCCTGGAGGACTTCGTCGGCCAGCACCACCTGCGCGACCAGCTCACGGTCTCGCTGGAGGCCGCCTCTCGCAGGGGTGAGGCGCTGGACCACCTCCTCCTGGCAGGGCCGCCCGGCCTGGGCAAGACGAGCCTGGCGCAGATCGTCGCGGCCGAGCTCGAGGTTCCCTTCGTGCAGACCGCCGGGCCGGCGCTGGAGCGCAAGGGCGACGTGGCCGCCTTCCTGACCGCGCTGGAGCCGCGCAGCGTGTTCTTCGTGGACGAGATCCACCGCCTTCCGCGTGCGCTGGAGGAGACCTTCTACCCGGCCATGGAAGACCGCCGGCTGCCTATCACCGTCGGCCAGGGCGCCGGCGCGCGCGTCGTCACCCTCGACCTGCCGCCGTTCACGCTGGTGGGCGCCACCACGCGCGCCGGACTGCTGACCACGCCGCTGCGCGACCGCTTCGGGCTCCAGCACCGCCTGGAGCCCTACGACACCGCCGACCTGGCCGAGATCGTGCGCCGCTCGGCGGAGATCCTGGACATCGCCATCGACGAGGCCGGCGCGCAGGCCATCGCCGCGCGCAGCCGCGGCACCCCGCGGGTGGCCAACCGCCTCCTGCGCCGCGCGCGCGACTTCGCCGAGGTCCGCGCCGAGGGCGTCATCACCGCGCAGGCCGCCCAGCACGCCCTCGCGCTGCTGGACATCGACGACCACGGCCTGGACCGCCTGGACCGCGAGGTGCTGCGCGTGATCTGCGCGCGCTTCGGCGGCGGGCCCGTCGGGCTGTCGACCCTCGCGGTCGCCGTCGGGGAGGAGGCCGACACCATCGAGGACGTCTACGAGCCCTACCTCCTCCAGCAGGGCTTCCTCAAGCGCACGCCCCGCGGCCGGGCGGCCACGCCACGCGCGTTCGCGCTCCTCGGGCTGCCCACGCCCACCGCTGCCGAGCCGCTGTTCTGACTGGGGGTGCCGAGGGCCGCCATAGACCAACGGCTACGCCGTCGATGCCCTCTGCCTGAGGCGGGCCCCCATTGTCTACCCTCCGCGGCGGTGCCCCTCTTCATCTGCCCCAACTGCGGCCACCGCAGTGAGCACACCGATCGCCACGCCGGGTTCACCACCCGGGCCAAGGGCTGCTCGCGCTGTGGCTTCGGGTTTCTCTTCGAGATGCTGGACGACTATTACCCCGCTCCGGACGCCGCGTTCTTCGCCTGCGACCAGCAAGGGCGGGTCATCAGCTGCGGGCGGGGCTCGTTCGAGCTGACGGGCCTGGACGACGAGCGGGTGATCGGTCGCCCGGTCGGCGAAGTGCTCGGGCTACGCTTCGACGACGGATCGGATCATGTCGGCACCGTGCTCGAATGGGGGGTGCGGGCGATGCGCAAGCCCGTGGAGGTCAACGCCGAAGGCGACCTCCCGGCGCGGGCCACCGCGGACCTCTTCCCCGCCTACGACGACGACGGTGGGATGCTGCTGATCCTCACGCCGTCCAAGTGACCCCATGACCGATCGCCGGCGCAACCTCTTCATCCTCCTCCTCGTCTTCGGCCTCCTCCTGGCCTCGGGCGTGGTCGTCGCCACCAAGGAGACGCGGCTGGGCCTGGACCTCGAGGGCGGCGTCTCGCTGGTCTACGAGGCCACGCCCACGCCCCAGGAGCCCGTCCTGGAGGACGAGGCGATCGAACGGGCCATCGAGGTCATCCGTGACCGCATCGACGCGCTGGGCGTCGACGAGCCGGAGATCCAGCGCTCGGGCGGCGATCAGCTCAACGTCTCCCTGCCCGGCGTGGCCGACACCGAACGGGCCGCCGACCAGGTCGGCCGCGTCGCCCAGCTCTACTTCTACGACTGGGAGGAGAGCGTCGTCGGGCCCGACGGCTCGGTGGGCTCCCAAGATCCAACGGTCACCGGCGGGCAGGCCGCCGGGGGCATCGCCGACGCCGTCGAGCTCTACGGCGCGGTGCAGCGGGCCAAGGGCGTCGAGCCCGAGGTCGACGGCGACAACACCCACGAGGGCCTGTTCTACCTCGTCAACACGCAGGAGCGCGAGGTCCTGGAAGGCCCCGAGCCCGTGCGCGAGGAGCTCTTCGACGGCGAACAGGTGCCCGAGCAGCTCCCCGACAACGTGCGCATCGAGGCGATCCCGCCCGGGGTGATCATCCTGCGCGCGCAGGCGCCCGACAACGTCGACGCCGACGAGGTCGAGCGCTACTACATCCTGCGCGACGACCCGGCGCTGCGGGGCACGGACATCGAGAACCCCGAGCAGAACCGCGACAGCTCGCCGGGAGGTACGGGCCAGCCCATCGTCACCTTCGAGTTCACCGAGCAGGGACGGACGCAGTGGGAGGCGGTGACCAGCGAGATCGCCCAGCGTGGCCTGGCCAACCGCCTGCCCGGCCAGCCGCCCGACGTCTCCAACCAGCACTTCGCGATCGTGCTGGACAACGCGCTCATCTCGGTTCCCCAGATCGACTACCAGGAGAACCCCGACGGCATCGACGGACGCTCCGGCGCCCAGATCTCCGGCGGCTTCACCATCCAGGGCGCGCAGGACCTGGCCAGCGTGCTGCAGACCGGCGCGCTGCCCGTCGACCTGGAGCTGATCTCCCAGAACCAGATCTCGGCCACCCTGGGCGCCGAGTCGCTGCGCCAGGGCATCATCGCGGGCATCGCGGGCTTCGCGATCGTCGCGCTGGCGCTCATGCTCTTCTACCGCGTGCTGGGCGTGATCGCGGTCGCCGCGCTGTTCGTCTACGGGCTCTACTTCTTCGCGCTGATGAAGCTGATCCCGGTGACGCTGACGCTGCCGGGCATCGCGGGCCTGATCCTGACCCTGGGCGTCGCGGCCGACGCCAACATCGTCATCTTCGAACGGGTCAAGGAGGAGATCCGCGGTGGCAGATCGGTGGCCGCCGGACTGGCGGCGGGCTACAAGAAGGGCCTGACGACCATCATCGACGCCAACGTCGTCACGGTGTTGGTGGCCTTCATCCTGTTCGTCCTGGCAACCTCGGGCGTGCGCGGCTTCGCGCTCACGCTGGGCCTGGGCACGATCGTCTCGTTCTTCACCGCGGTCCTCTTCACTCAGGCCATCATCGGCACGACGGCGCGCATGAAGTTCATGCGCTCCAAGAACGCGCTGGGCGCCGGCAAGCCCAAGCGACCCATCACGTTCGACTTCATGGGGAAGTCGAAGTGGTTCTTCTCCGCCTCGGGCCTGATCCTCGTCATCGGCGCGCTGGCCATCGGCGGGCAGGGAATCGACTTCAGCATCGACTTCGAGTCGGGCACCCAGGTGCGCGCCTCCCTGGAGGAGCCGGCCGAGGAGGACGAGATCCGCGGCGTGCTCTCCCAGGCCGGGCTGGCCGAGACCGAGGTCCAGGAGGTCACCGGCCCGGGCACGCCGCCCAACACCGTGCTCATCGCCACCGAGGCGCTGGAGCCCGCGGAGATCGAGGACGTCAGCGGGGCGCTGGACGACGCCTACGGCGGCGGTGAGACCTATTCGGCCACGTCGATCGGCCCGAGCTTCGGCCAGTCGGTGGCCCAGGGGGCCATCTACGCCGTCATCGCCTCGCTGCTGGTCATCTCGGCCTACATCGCGCTGCGCTTCGAGGCGAAGACGGCCGTGCCGATCCTCATCGCGATCATGCACGACCTGCTCATCACGGCCGGCGTGTACGCGCTGCTGGGCGCGGAGGTGTCGACCGCGACGGTCGCAGCCCTGCTCACCATCCTGGGGTTCTCGCTCTACGACACGATCATCGTGTTCGACCGGGTGAGAGAGAACACGCCGCGCCTGCCGCGGGCGACGTTCTCGCAGATCATGAACCGCTCGCTGAGCGAGGTCATCGTGCGCTCGCTGAACACCTCGTTCTGCACGCTGCTGCCGGTGCTGGCCCTGTTCTTCTTCGGGGGCGAGACGCTGCGCGACTTCGCCCTGGCGCTCATCATCGGCACCGCGTCGGGCACCTACTCCTCGGTCTTCATCGCCGGCCCGGTGCTCACGGCCTGGAAGGACCGTGAGCCCATCTACCGCCGCCGCCGCGCGCGCCTCGTGAAGGAGTTCGGCCACGTGCCCGCCTATCCGACGGCGACGGTCGGGGGCGAGCCGGCCGAGGTCGCGCCGCGCGAGGAGACCAGCGAGGAGCGCCGCCGGCGGCTGACCACGCCCGACGATCCGCAGCAGAACGTCTCCCAGGCCGAGTGGCAGCAGATGATGCGCGACAGCGAGGATGAGCGGACCCGCGCGAGCACGGCGACGGTGGCGCGCCGCCAGCAGGAGGGTGACGCGGACGAGGAGGGGGGCGACGGCGACGAGAGCGCGCAGCGCGGCTCCCGCGGACGCGACCTCTCGCCCGACGAGGTCGTCATGCCCGGCCGGGAGAAGAAGCAGCCCAAGGGAGGCGCCGCCAGCCGCCGCTCGCGCCGCCACGGAAGGAACCGCTGATGGCCGCCTTCGCCTGGGTCATGATGGGCCTCGCCCTCTGGCACTTCACGGTCTTCCTGCCCGACCGCTTCCTGGGCGGCATCGTCGGCGCCTTCGTCGGCGCCCTGATCGGTTCTGTGGCCTTCCCGTTCCTCATCCACGGCCTGTCGGTCCCCTCTCAGGACGACACCACCATCCTGGTTGCGGCCGAGGCCATCCCCGGCGCATTCATCGGCATGGCCGTGGTGTACTGGCTGGGCGCGCGCGAGGAGCGCCTGGCCGGCGAGGACCCCGAGCTCGCCGAGCCGGCCTGAGCGCCGAGGGCGTCGGGTTCCGGGAGGTCTTCTCGCGCCGGCCGCAGCCGAGTGTCGACTTGTTAGTCCATATGACGGACAAGTCGACACTCGATGGATCGCCAGGCGGTTCTGTCCGCGCCGGCGCCTAGCTTGCGCGCGTGAGCTCACCCCCGCCCCTGCTGGACATCGCGCCGTGCGCCGTGGCCGCCGTCGCGCGCCTGGAGCGCGAGGTCGGCGTGAGCGGCGTCGTGGCCCAGGTGCTCGTCCGTCGCGGACTGGGCGATCCGGCCGCCGCCAAAGCGTGGCTGGCCGCCGACGCCCGTCACGCACCCGGCGCCTTCGCCGGCATCGACGACGCCGTCGCCCTCGTGCTGGGACACGTGCGGGCGGGCACGCGGATCACCGTGCACGGCGACTACGACGTGGACGGCGTCTGCTCGACCGCCGTGCTCGTGCGTTGCCTGCGCTCGCTGGGCGCCGAGGTGGACTGGTACCTGCCCGGGCGCACCGAGGACGGCTACGGGCTGGCGGCGCCGACCGTGGCGCGCCTGGCCCAGCGCGGGACGCAGCTGCTGGTCACCGTCGATTGCGCCATCACGGCGGTCGACGAGGTCGCCGCCGCGCGGGCGGCGGGAATGGACGTGGTGGTCACCGACCACCACACCCCGCGGGCCGACGGGCGGCTGCCCGACGCGCCGATCGTCCATCCGGGCGTGTGCGGTTACCCCTGCGTCGAGCTCTGCGCCGCGGGCGTCGCCCACAAGCTCGCCGGTGCGCTGCTGGCGGCGGCGGGCGAGGACCCCGCGGGCGCCGACGAGGACCTCGACCTGGTGGGTCTGGCCACGGTGGCCGACTGCGTCCCCTTGGTGGGCGAGAACCGCCGGCTCGTGCGCGAGGGGCTGCGCGCGCTGGCCACCACGCGCAAGGTCGGGCTGCGCGCGCTCATGCGCGTGGCACGAGTGGACCCCGGGCGCCTGGATGCCAAGGCCCTGGGCTTCCGCCTGGCCCCGCGCATCAACGCCGCAGGGCGGCTGTACCGCGCCGACGCGGGGTTGGAACTCGTTCTGACCGAGGACGGGGAGCGCGCCGCAGCGATCGCCGAGGAGCTCGACCGCGCCAACGGCGAGCGCCGCCACGTGGAGACGCGGATCCTCTTCGAGGCCGAGGCGCAGGTGCGCGAAACGGGGGAGCGCCCCGCCTACGTGCTGGCCGGCGAGGGCTGGCACCCGGGCGTGATCGGCATCGTGGCCTCGCGCATCGCCGAGCGCCACAACCGCCCGGCCGTGCTGGTCGCCCTGGACGGCGAGGAGGGCACCGGCTCGGGCCGCTCCATCCCCGGCTTCGACCTGCTGGGCGGCCTCGACGCGGCGGCCGAGCACCTGCGCCGCCACGGCGGGCATCGGGCTGCGGCCGGGTGCACCGTGGCCCGCGACGCGCTCGACGGGTTCCGTGCCGCCTTCGAGGCCCACGCGGCCTCGGTCCTGCAGCCGGGCGACCTCGTGCCCCGCGAGCGCGCCGACGCGGTCGTGAGCGGCGACGACCTGGGCCTCGAGCTGGCCGAGGAGCTCGCCCGCCTGGGACCGTTCGGCACCGCCAACCCCGACGTGTCGCTGCTGGTGCCCGCGGCGCGCCTGGAGGATCCTCGGCCGATGGGGGAGGGGCGCCACGTGCGCTTCACCGTGCGCAGCGGCGGGCGCACCGCCCGCGCGGTGGGCTTCGGCACCGGCGGACGGATCCCGTGCGAGACCTCCGGCCCCGTGGACGCGACGTTCACGCTCGAGGTCAACGAATGGAACGGCGCCGTCGAGCCGCGGCTCGTGCTGCGCCACGCCGCCCCGTGCGCGCCGGCCGCGCCGATCGAGATCCTCGGCGAGCCGGACGACTGGCTTGCCGCCGCGCTCGAGGAGGCGACGGCGCCGCCCACGCCGGTGGCCCTCACCGCCCCCGCCTTTCTCTCCGCGCCGGCGCCGGCCTCCCTCTCCGCGCCCGCGCCCATCTCTCTCTCCGCGCCCGCACCGGCCCACGTGCGCGACCGCCGCGGCGCGGGGATCGCGGGGACGCTCGCGGCGCTCGTGCACGGGGGCGAGCGGGTGCTCGCGGTGACGGCCGACGCCGGCGTGCGGGCGCGCCACCTCGCCCCGCTCCTGGGCGGCTTCGCGCTCACCGACCACGCGGCACTCGCCCGGCTGCCCGCGCTCCTGGACGGTCACGATCACGTCCTCGTGCTCGATCCCCCCGCCGAGGCCGCCGCGCTGGCGCTGCTCCTCACCCCGGCGCCCAGTCGCATCATCCACCTCGCGTGGGGTGACCCTGAGCTAGCCTTCGCTGCGGATGTACACGCCCGCGAGCACGACCTGCGCTCCCCCCTCACCGCGCTCTACCGCGCTCTACGTGACACGGGCGGCGACGACCTCGTTGCCGCCCTGCGCGGCGACGGGCCGAGCCCCCGTACACCCGCGCTGGCGGGGCGCTGCCTGCGCGTGCTGGCCGAGTTGGGACTCGTCCGCGTCGACGCCCCGGGGCGGCGCGTCGCCTTGCCGCCCGCCCGGGCGACGCAACTCGAGCGCTCGGCGACCTTCCTCGACGTCCAGCGTCGCCTCGAGGACGGCCGGCGATGGCTGAGCCCGCCGATCGCACGAGCGGCCTGACGACCGGCAACGGCGCTCCCGGGCACGAGGACGGCCACGGGCTGCACACCATCGAGCCCGAGGGCCGGAGGGTCGACCGCCTCGAGCACCCTGAGCGCCACGACGGGGACTGGAGCCCCGCCGTCGCCCAGCTCACCGAGCTGGAGCAGCGCCTCCTGGGCGACCTGTTCGCCATCGTCGAGGAGCATGCCGGCGCCGAGACCGCGCCGATCGACCGCGAGCGGGTCGAGCGCGCCTTCGAGTTCGCCTGCGAGCACCACGCCGACCAGCGGCGCAAGTCGGGCGAGGACTTCATCGTCCACCCGGTCGGCGTGGCGCGCATCTGCGCGGGCCTGCGTTTGGACACCGAGACGCTGTGCGCGGCGCTCCTGCACGACACCGTCGAGGACACCAGCGCGTCGCTGGACGAGGTCCGCGAGCAGTTCGGCGAGGAGGTGACCAACCTCGTCGACGGCGTCACCAAGCTGACGGGCATCACGTTCCAGTCGCGCGACGAGGCCCAGGCCGAGAACTTCCGCAAGATGATGGTGGCGATGGCCGCCGACGTGCGGGTCATCCTCATCAAGCTGGCCGATCGCCTGCACAACATGCGCACGCTGGACGCGCTGGCCAAGCACAAGCAGATCGACAAGGCGAAGGAGACGCTGGAGATCTTCGCCCCGATCGCCCACCGCCTGGGCATCCACGCGATCAAGTGGGAGTTGGAGGACCTCGCCTTCGCCACGCTGCACCCGCGCAAGTACCAGGAGATCAAGAGCATGGTCAGCCAGCAGCGCGACGAGCGCGAGCGCTACGTGGGCAAGGCGGGGGAGTACCTGCAGCGCGAGCTGGGGGCCCTGGGCATCCAGGCCCAGATCTCCGGCCGCGCGAAGCACTTCTATTCCATCTACTCGAAGATGACCAAGAAGGACCGCGAGTTCAACGAGATCTACGACCTCACGGCCATGCGGGTCATCGTCGGTTCGGTGAAGGACTGCTACGGCGCGGTCGGCGCCATCCACGCCCTGTGGAAGCCGCTGCCCGGGCGCTTCAAGGACTTCATCGCCATGCCGAAGTTCAACATGTACCAGTCGCTGCACACGACGGTGATCGGGCCGGAGGGGCTGCCCCTGGAGATCCAGATCCGTACCGCCGAGATGCACGAGCTGGCCGAGTTGGGCGTGGCCGCCCACTGGGTCTACAAGCGCTCCGACGGCCGCGGCGCCAAGGAGGACCCCGACGCCAAGCTCAAGTGGCTGCGCACGATGCTCGACTGGCAGCAGGAGACCTCCGACCCCACGGAGTTCATGGAGGCGCTGAAGATCGACCTCTTCGAGGACGAGGTCTACGTCTTCACGCCCAAGGGCGAGGTCAAGAACCTGGCCGCCGGCGCCACGCCGCTGGACTTCGCCTACGAGGTCCACACCGACGTCGGCCACCGCTGCGTGGGCGCCAAGGTCAACGGCAAGATGGTGCCGCTGCACTACGAGCTGCGCAGCGGCGACATCGTCGAGGTGGTCACCGCCAAGCGCGATCGCGGGCCCTCGCGCGACTGGCTGGCCGTCGTCAAGACCACCCGGGCGCGCAACAAGATCAAGCAGTGGTTCAAGGCCGAGTCGCGCGAGGACACCGAGCACGCCGGACGCGCCCTGCTGCAGGAGCAACTGGGCAAGCGCGGCCTGCCCGCCCAGAAGATCACCGGCTCGCCGCTGCTGGCCGACGTCATCCGCGAGATGGGCTTTCGCAAGGCCGACGACTTCTACATCGCGCTGGGCGGGGCCAAGATCGCCCCCAAGGTCGTCGTCAACAAGGTCATGCAGCGCCTCAAGCAGGGCGAGGCGGCCGAGGACACCCAGTCCGCCGCCGAGGCGCTGCTGCGCCCCAGCGGCCGCGAGACCCGGCGCCCCAGCGGCTCGTCGGGCGCCCACGGCATCCGGGTGGAGGGCGTCGACGACGTTCCCGTGCGTCTGGCCAAGTGCTGCCGCCCGGTGCCCGGCGACGAGATCGTCGGCTACATCTCCCTGGGCCGCGGCATCACCATCCACCGCGAGGACTGCCCCAACGCGGTCAACCTTCGCCGCGATCCCGAGCGCTTCACCCGTGTGGACTGGGAGGGCGACCACGAGACGGCTTTCCTCGTCGAGCTCCAGGTCGACGCCTGGGACCGCCACCGCCTGCTCGAGGATCTCTCGCGCACCTTCTCCGAGCACGGGATCAACATCGTCGAGGCCCGCTGCACCGTGACCGAGCCGATGGTGCGCAACCGCTTCGTCGTCGAGGTGGGCGACACGGCCGCGCTCAAGACCACCGTCAGCCGCCTGCGCAACATCGAGGGCGTCTTCGACGCGTATCGGGTCACGCCCGGGGCGGGGGCGTAGCGGCTTTCGCGGGCTCCGTCGGCCTGGTCGGTTGCGCACACGAACGGCATCGGTGAGAGAGGGAGGAAAGCCGGGGCGCCGGCGGTCGTGCCTCCTTCAGCGCTCCCGGCGGACGATCGGTCGATCGGTCTCTCTCAGCGAGCACGATCGACCAATCATTCT
>JBBJOB010000195.1:0-4278 GCA_037721455.1 Solirubrobacteraceae bacterium
ACGTTGAACCACACCGGAGAGTTGAAGGCCGCCATCTGGTGGAGCAGGATGTAGGTCAGCTCGGCCTCGAAGGTGTCGCCGTCCTCGGGGGAGGCGAAGTAGCCGCGGGAGCGGCCCCAGTCGGCGATCGTGCCGGCGACGCGGGAGACCATCTGCTTGACGCTGCGCTCGCGTGTGGCGGAGCCGATCTGGCCGCGGAAGTACTTCTGGGCGACGATGTTGGTCGCGTTCTGGGACCAGTTCGTGGGGAACTCGACGTCGGGCTGCTCGAAGGCGACGCGGTCGCCGTGGCCGATGCGCGCGTCGCGCAGCTCCCACTCGACGGTGTCGAAGGGGTGCACGCCGGGGGTGGTGAAGCGGCGGCGCACCGTGAGGGCACGGCCTGCCCGTGTGTCGTCGATGAGTGCCGTCTGCGGTGCGTCCATCAGGGAGCTCCTCCCTCTCCAGTCTAGGGCCGGGGGGTTCGTGGGAACGGACTGTGGAGCCTCCCTGGTGGGGCGGACGGAACGGGGTGTGAGCGGGCCCTCGCAAGGGCTCGTCCCCGCTACGAGCGGACGAAACGAGTGCGGCGGGAGTGGAGGGTCGCCGGGAGCGCTCAGCGCCCGAGGCGGACCCAGTCCGAGAACTCCGCCCAGGTGGCGGAGGCGCGGTAGCCGGCCTCGGTGCAGGCGTGGCGGGTGCCCAGCAGCCAGCGTGGCTCGAAGGCCCACCAGCGGGCCAGGGCCCAGGCCGCCACGCCCAGGGCCACGAGGCCGCCGAGGAGGGCGAGCAGGAGGACGGGCACGGGCGCATCGGAGGGCTGCGTGGCCGCGGCGGGCGCGGCCGCCGGGACGGACTCCTCGAGCACGGCCGGGGAGGCGGTCAGGGGGGCCTCGGGTGTCGGGGTGGCGCTCGCGCCATCGAAGCCGCCACCCGCGGGAGCGCCGTCGCCGGCGAGGTCACCGCCACCACCGCCGACGGCAGCGCTGCTGCCGCCGCCACCGGCGCCACCGCCGCCCGTCGACCCGCCACCGCCGGAGCCACCGCCACCGCCCGAGCCACCGCCGTCCTCCGAGCAGGCGCCGCTGGCACGGGCGGCCAGGGCGTCCTCGATCAGGTCGGGAAACTCCGGTGCGTACTGGTCGACATCGGGGCCGATGTCGTCCAGCGCGGCGCGCAGCTCGTCGCCGGTGTGGGCGCACGGGTCGATCGCGCCGTCGTCACGGAGATCCTCGACGATGGCCTGGAGGTTGGCCGACGCGGGGACGGCGAACAGCAGCGTGGCCACCAGCGAGAGCGCGAAGAGGAGGAAGGTGCGTCGCATATCCAGATCGCACGGTAGCATCGACGCAGTCCGTCCATGACCACCACGCTCTCGCCCCGCAAACGCCGCGCGAGCGGGTCCGGACCGTCCGCCCCCGACGCCCGTGACGCGCCAACGCGCTCCTCGCGTCCGGGCGGCGCGCTCCTCGCCGCCCTGCTCGTGGTCTGCCTCTACGCCGCCTTCGCCGACGGGGCGGTCGGCCTGCCCGAGGCCGCATGGGTGCAGGTGTCGGTCGCGCTGCTGGCCCTGATCGCGGCCGGGACGTGGCTCTTCGACCAGGGTCTACGACTGCGGGCGTCCAGACGCACATGGGTGGGCATCGCCCTGCTGTCGGCCTTCGCGGTGTGGGCCGGGGTCAGCCTGCTGTGGAGCGTCGCCCCGGACCGCAGCTGGGGGGAGATCAACCGCACGCTGTCCTACGCGCTGTTCGCGGTCCTGGCCGTGGGCGTGGGCTCGTCGCTGCCGCGGGCGGCCGAGGCGCTCGCCGTGGGCTGGCTGGCCGTTGCGCTGGCCGTGGCCCTCTATGCGCTGGGCGGGAAGATCGCGCCCGGGGTCAACATCCCCGGCCTCTTCGACCTCAACCACACCAGCGACTTCTCCCGCCTGCGCGAGCCCATCGGGTACTGGAACGCGCTGGGCCTGGTGTGCGCGCTCGGCGCACCGGTGGCCGTGCGTTTGGCCGTGGACGCGCAGCACCGGCGGCTGGTCCGCCTGGCCGGCCTGGGCGCCCTGTGGGTGCTGCTGGTCACCCTCGCCCTGACCTACTCGCGCGGCGGGCTGCTCGCGCTCGGCGTCGCCGTCGTCATCACGACGTGGCTGGCCGGCGGGCGGCTGCGCGGCCTGCTCGCGCTCGCTGTCGCCGGGCTGGCGACGCTGCCCGCGGTCGGGCTGGCCTTTCTGGACCCCGCGCTGGCCGACGCGGGCGCCGAGCTGGGCCTGCGCATCGTCGCTGGGCGCCGGCTCGCGGCGGCGATGGCCGTATGCCTCGCCGCCCTGCTGGCGGCGGGCTGGGTGCTGCTGGTCCTCGAGCGCCGCGCCCGCTGGAGCCCGCGCGCCTCGGCGCGGGTGTGGCGCGCCGCCGCGGTGGGTGCCGCCGCGCTCGCGCTGCTGGGGCTGGTGGGCGTGGCCGCCTCGGACCGCGGGCTGGGCGGATCGGCGCAGGCGCTGGCCGACGCGTTCACCGGCGACGACACCGCCGAGGTCTCCGCCCCCGGTCGCCTGGCCACGGTCAACTCCGCCAACCGGTGGGGCTGGTGGCAGGAGGCTGTCGGCGCCTTCTCCGACCGCCCGCTGGGAGGGTGGGGCGCCAGCTCGTTCCCGGTCGTCCACCGCCTCTACCGCGACGCGCCAATCGACGTCGCCCAGCCCCACAGCGTGCCGCTGCAGTTCCTGGCCGAGACGGGGATCATCGGTGCGGCCCTGGCCCTCGGCGGCCTCGGCCTCCTCCTGGCCGCCGCGTTGGCCCGGGTGCGGTCCCTGCCCCGCGGGCGCGAGCGCGACATGAGCGCGGCGCTGCTCGCCGGCGGATGTGCATGGCTGGTCCACGGCCTGGTGGACTGGGACTGGGACATCCCCGCCGTGACGCTGCCCGTGCTCGCCTTCCTGGGCGTGCTGTGCGCGCGGCGCCCTGAGGAGCGCGAGGGTGCGGGCGCCGCCGCGCCGCCGGGGCCCGGCGGGCGCGGAACGGCGCTGGCGGTCGTCGTGGGCCTGCTCTGCTTCGTCCTCGCCTCGGCCATCGCGCCCGCGTGGTCGCGGTCGCTGGCCCAGGACGCGCTGGTTGGCTCCGGCGAGGCCGCCACCCCCGAGGAGCGCGCCGACGCGGCGGCGGACGCCGAGCTGGCAGCGCGGGTCGACCCGCTCGCCGTCGAGCCGCTGCTGGCCGGCGCCATCGTGGCCGGCTCGCGCGAGCGCCTCGTGGACGCCAAGACCCAGCTCATCGAGGCCGTCGAGCGCCAGCCCTGCAGCGTGCGTGCCTGGCGGGACCTCGCAAGGCTGTCCATCTTCATCGCCGACCGCGACACGTACAGGCGCGCGGCGCAGCGCGTCCTGGAGCTCGACCCGGCGGGCGTGGCCTCCCGCGGGCTCGTGGAGCGCTCGGGCGCGTTCGTCGCGCCGCCGGAGCTGTCGCCCACGGCGACCGGCACCCCGCTCACCCCGGCCTTCGTGCCCGACCCCGCCGCGCCTGGTGCGGTGCCCGCCCCCGACCCGCCTCCCGCGCCGCAGCAGCCGGCGCCGGAGGCTAGCCCGTGATGACGACCCAGACGACCTGGAAGAAGAGCAGGGCGCCCAGGGCCAGCACGATTAGCAGGAGGACAGCGCCGAGCAGCAGGTCGGGCTGCAGCCACCGCGATCGGGTGCGCGCGGGCTGCGTCTCGGCGCTCGCCGAGGCCTGAGGCGCCTCGACGGCGCCAGAGCGGGGGCGCGTCCGCGGGCCACGTGCGTGCGGCGCCGGGGACGCGCCGCGGCTGCGCGAGCGGGCCGCGGGAGCTGGGGCCGCCTGCTCCGGACCGGGCTGGCCGGGAGGCGCCTCGGGGGCGCCTGCGGGCCACGAGACGATCGCGACGCCCGAGCCGCCATCGTCCGGCGCGCGGTCCCCGGGTCCCTCCCAGTCGCTCTCGTGGTCCCATCCCGACCGTTCGTCATCGTCATCGTCAGAGCGGTTGCGGCGCTCCTCGTCCAGCGCGGCGAGCGCGTCGGCCAGCGCGCGGTCGCGCTCCTCGAGGGCGTCTCGCAGCTGCGCGAGTGCGCGGTCGCGCTCGTCGAGCGCCGCGCTCCAAGCCGCGGCATCGTCTCCCTGCTCGTCGACGCGCGCGCGGAGGGCGTGGAGCTGGTCGTCGCGGTCGCCGACCGCGCGGCGCAGCTCGGCGACCTCGGTCTGCTCGGCGGCTTGCGCGCTGTCGAGCGCTGCCTCGTGCGCCTCGGTGAGTTCGCGCAGCTCGTCCTCGCGCGCCGCGAGGGCCTCGGTGAGCTCGTGC
>JBBJOB010000196.1:0-4277 GCA_037721455.1 Solirubrobacteraceae bacterium
ACAAGTCGCTGGGCAAGTTCCAGCTCACCGGCATCCCGCCCGCGCCGCGCGGCATTCCCCAGGTCGAGGTCGGCTTCGACATCGACGCCAACGGCATCGTCAACGTGACGGCCAAGGACCTGGGCACCGGCAAGGAGCAGAAGATCGAGATCCGCTCGGGCTCGGGCCTGGCCGACGACGAGATCAAGCGGATGGTCTCCGACGCCGAGCAGCACGCCGACGAGGACCGCCGGATGCGCGAGCTGGCCGACGCGCGCAACGCCGGCGAGAACGCCGCCTACCAGTCCGAGCGCCAGCTCAAGGACCTGGGCGACGAGGTCGACGCCGAGTCCAAGGAGGAGATCGAGCGCCTGGCCAAGGAGCTGCGCGAGTCGCTGACCTCAGAGGACGCTGACGAGATCCGAGCCAAGACCGAGGCGCTGCAGAGCGCGTTCCACCGCGTGTCGGAGGCCATGTACCAGCGCGCCACCGAGCGCCAGCAGCAGGAGGCCGCGCCCGACGGCGCCGCCGACGCCAACGGCCAGGCCGGCGGCGCGGGCGACGACGACGATGTCGTCGACGCCGAGGTGGTCGACGAGGGCAAGTCCTAGTGCTCCCCGGGACGCACCGGAGGAACCACTAGTGGCCGACGAGCGCAACGAACGCGAGCAGCGCGAGGAGGAGGCCGAGGCCGCCCTGGCCAGTGCCGGGGCGGCCGGTGCCCCCGCGGCCGGGGAGCACGAGGACGCTCCCGGCGAGCCCCAGCCCGAGGATGGCGCGCCCGTCGAGGGCGAGGTCCCTCCCGGCGAGGAGGCCGCGGCCGGCGAGCCCACGCAGCAGGTCGAGGAGGCCGTGGCCGCGCTCGACGACCCCGCGCCGCAGGACGACAAGGCGGCGCAGTACCTCGCGCTGGCCCAGCGCACGCAGGCCGACTTCGAGAACTTCCGCCGTCGCGCCACGCGCGAGCGGGGGGAGGCCGAGGCGCGCGGCGTGGGCCGGCTCGCGCGGGAGCTGCTGCCCGCGCTGGACAACCTCGAGCGCGCCCTGGTGGCCACCGAGGCGCAGGACACCGAGTTCACGAAGGGCGTCCGCCTCGTGCAGGGTGAGCTTGCCGCAGCGCTGGGACGCTCCGGCATCGAGGCCTACTCGCCCAAGGGCGAGCCGTTCGACCCCAACGTCCACGAGGCGATGGCCCAGCACCCCGTGGAGGGCGTGGCCTCGGGCACCGTGATCGAGGTCTACCAGCCGGGCTACCGCCTGGCCGACACCGTCCTGCGACCCGCGCGCGTCGTGGTCGCCGCGTAGAGACCCGAAGCGGCGATGGCCACCCGACCCCGCGACCTCTACGCCGTCCTGCAGGTCGACCGCAAGGCCTCCCAGGACGAGGTCAAGAAGGCCTACCGCCGCCTGGCGCGCAAGTACCACCCCGACGCCAACCCCGGCGACGCGACGGCCGAGGAGCGCTTCAAGGAGGTCTCCCAGGCCTACGACGTCCTGGGCGATCCCGACAAGCGGCGCAAATACGACCGCGCCGGCGTCGGCGGCTTCGCTGGCGGCGTGCGCACCGGCGGGGGCGCCGGCCCGGGCGGCTTCGACGCGGGCGGGATCGGCGACATGCTCTCCGACCTCTTCGGCAGCGCCGCACGGCGCGGCGGCGGTGGGGCAGGGGGCGGCGCCGGGGCTCCGCGCAAGCCCCGCGAGGAGCGCGGGCGCGACGTGGACACCGAGGTCTCGCTGGGTTTCGCCCAGGCCATGGAGGGCGGCCAGGTCACGATCTCGGTGCCCCTGGCCGCGGCGTGCGACACGTGCCGGGGCAGTGGCGCCAAGCCGGGCACGAGCCCCCGGTCGTGTCCCAAGTGTCGCGGGCGCGGCGTAGAGGCCGACAGCCAGGGCCTGTTCTCCATCTCCCAGCCGTGCTCGCGCTGCGGCGGGCGCGGCGTGGTCGTCGACGACCCGTGCCCGACCTGCTCCGGCAGCGGAATCAACCGCACGGTCAAGACCTACCGCGTGAACATCCCCGCGGGGGTCAAGGAGGGCAGCCGCGTGCGGGTGGCCGGCAAGGGCGAGGCGGGGCGCAACGGCGGGCCGTCTGGCGACCTCTATGTGATCACGCGGGTGTCGCCCTCCCCGATCTTCGCCCGCAAGGGCGACAACCTCGAGGTCGAGGTACCGCTCACCATCCCCGAGGCCATCCGTGGCGCGGAGGTCGAGGTTCCCACGCTGCACGGCTCCCGCAAGCGCGTCCGCGTGCCCGCGGGCACACGCCACGGCACGGTGCAGCGCCTGCGCGGCGAGGGCCCGCCGCGGCTCAACGGCAACGGGGCGCGCGGCGACCTGCACGTGCGCTTCGTCATCGACGTGCCCGCCACGCTGAGCGCCGAGCAGCGTCGGGCGGTCGACTCCCTGGCCAGGGCGACCGACGAAGACCCGCGCGCGCGCCTGTTCGCCGCCGCGGCCGACACCGGGGAGAAGGGCTGATGGCCGCCCGGCGCATACGCCACACCCGCATCGAGGTCGACACGCGGCGCGGGGTGTTCATGATCTCCGTGGCCGCCGAGCTGGCCGACATGCACCCCCAGACCCTGCGCATGTACGAGCAGCGGGGCCTGATCGAGCCCAAGCGCTCGCCCAAGGGCACGCGGCTGTACTCCCACTCCGACGTCGAGCGTCTGCGCCGCATCCAGCAGATGACCGCCGAGCTGGGTCTCAACCTCGCGGGCGTCGAGCGGGTGCTCGAGCTCGAGCAGAAGCTCGACCGCGCACAGCGCCGTGTCGACGCCCTGGAGCGCCGCGCGGAGGACCTGCGCACCGAGGTCGCTCGCCTCGAGCCCCTGCGCGAGGAGGTTCGCCGCCTCGAGGAACTGCGCGACGCCACCCGCGCGGAGATCGTCCCCTACCGCAGGCCGCCGGGCACCGACCTCCAGCCCGCCGCGAGATCCCCCCGCCGCCACCGCATCCGCGTCGACCGCGGTAGCCATCCCGAGCCGCCCGCGGACGGCGGCGCGGCCGGCTGACCGGGCTCAAGGAAGCGTCAACCAACAAGTACGCATTCCGGCGGGCCCGTCCCGCCGCTGCCGGCACCCGGCGCCTGCAGCCGTACCACCAGTACAACAGCAGGCACCGGTCACCGGCAGCGACGCCCCGGACTCCACCGGGTTATGCGTACTTGTTGCCTGACCTTTCCTAAGGTACGCACGCGACCCGCGCGATGCGCGATGATTGTCCGGCGCCCCGTGCGCCACCCGCAACGATGCCCCGCCCTGAGGACAAGATCCGCCGTTACCTGGACGCCAACCAAGGCGGCGTCAACGTCTCCGTGCGCCAGGCGCTGTCCAGCTGGGGCGTGGAGCGCCCGACTCAAGAGGACCGCGCGCGCATCGCCCGCGACCTGGCCGCCGCGGGCATCGAATGCGAACCGCCGCTTGTGGAGGGGGAGCTCGAGAGCCGCGTGACCCTGCGCGTGCGGGAGGAGCCGCGGGCCGCGGGCCCGCCCGCTCAAACGACCGCCGAGGGGTCGTATTACGACGAACGGGCCGCCGCCCCGCGGCGTTCCGAAGAGCCGGCCGCCACCGCGCCCCCGCCGGGGCGGCCCGCGCCCCCACCGGGCCAAGCCGGGCCCTCGCGCGGACGCGACCTCGCCGGGCGGCTCGGGCGGACCGGCGGCGGGCTGGCGCAGGGTGCCAAGCGGGCCGGTGGCCGCGTGGCCGCCGCCAGTCCGACCCGCGGCGATCGTGCGCTGGTCGGTGCCCTGGTGGCCGGCGGCGTGGGGAGCCTCATAGCCCTGGGCCCCGACCGGATCTACGGTTACGGCCTGGGCCTCGGCGTCCTGGCCCTCGCGCTGCTGCTCGCGGCCCGCGGCGGCGAGCCCGCCCCCGGGGACGGCGCATGGGCCGCGCGGCTGCCCTGGCTGGCGGGCGGACTGGCCGCGCTCGCGCTGCTGCTCGGCGTCCTGGGCTCGCTGACCATCGAGACGCTCGACGGGACCCAGGCCGGCACGGGGACGGCCGACGCGAGGGAGCGCGACGACTTCTGCACGTCGTCGAAGGGGGACGAGCTCGACCGCCTCAGCCTCCCGGGCAACCGCGCGGTTGAAGAGCTTCGCGACGCCACCGACGACGTGCTGGACGTCGCTGGCGACGCCCCCCCGGGCACCGACTGCGCCGTGCTGGCGCTGGACAAGATCGCCGACACGTGGATCATCTTCGGCGACTTCCCCGAGTACGACGACGCCGAGGAGCAGGTCGAACGAATCCGCGACCTCCAGGAAGATCGCGGGCTGCGCGAACCCGCTGCCTGAC
>JBBJOB010000197.1:0-4255 GCA_037721455.1 Solirubrobacteraceae bacterium
GGTCCAGGCTGACGCGGCGCGGATGCTGGTGTGGCGCGCGGGCGCTCACGGGCCTGAACGCGCTGACGCCATCGTGACCGTCGCCCAGCGGAGCCTCCGTGGGCGCCAGGGTGCGGGGCTCCGCCGTCGGGGTACCTACCCTTCTACTCAGACGGCGAGCCGCTGCCGCCGATACCCCTCACAGGAGCTGACACCGCGATGACCACCAGCGAACGATCCCAGGCCTACGGCCGCGTGATGCGCACGCTGGCCGACCTTGGCCCCGCAAAGCTGCTTGCCGACGAGCAGGATCTCATCCGTGAGTCCGCGGACGAGCTGCTCTTCGACAGCCCCGAGGCTCCGGCCGCCATGCAGGCCGTCGACGACCTCGCCCAGCGCCTCGTCGAGAGCGACCGCTGGAGCCAGGAGCGCGCCGACCAGCTCGTGGACGACATCGCCAGCTGCGGCGCGCCCGCCGTCCGCGCCTGACGCTGGTTCCCACGCCCGTCGACCAGGGTATGGTCCCCAGCGATGGGCCTGCGCGACATCTACAACGTCCCCTCGGGCCCCGGCATAGCCGGACGCATGTGGCTGGTCATGATCGCGGTCGCGACAGTTGCGCTGGCGCTCTGGCTGCTGTTGCCCGACAGCCCATTCACCGTCGTGGCGACCGCTATCGCCCTGCTGCTGCTCGTCGGCGGCGGCGTGGCAGCTGTCCTCTCTTCGCGGCAGGTCAGCGAGCCGCCGCCGCGCCGCCCGGCGCCCCCGCCCTCCGAGTAGCGGCTGCCGGGCTACTGCGCCCGCGTCGGCGCATACTGTGCCTCGGCAAGATCGGTGCCGTCCGGTAGCGACTCCGGCGTGGGCACGTCGGGCGTGTCGCGCAGGTACCACTCCGCGTCCAGGGCGGCCTGGCAGCCGCTGCCAGCGGCGGTGACCGCCTGGCGGTAAGTGTGGTCGACCAGGTCGCCGGCAGCGAACACGCCGGGACGGTTGGTGGCGGTGGAGCGTCCATCCACGCGCACGTAGCCCTCGTCGTCGGCGTCAATCTGGCCTCCGACGAGGGTCGACTGCGGCTCGTGGCCGACGGCGATGAACGCGCCCTCGATCTCCAGCTCCTGCACCGAGTCGTCCTCGACGTTGCGCAGGCGCACCGTTCCCAGCATCTGCTCGCCGGCGACGAACTCGTCGACGACGTACGGCGTCATCCACTCGATGTTGTCCATCGAGCGCGCCCGCTCGAGCATGATCTTCGAGGCGCGGAACTCGTCGCGGCGGTTGACGATCGTCACCGTGCCGGCGAACTTGGCCAGGAAGATGGCCTCCTCCATGGCGCTGTCGCCGCCGCCCACGATGATCGTGCGCTTCTCCTTGTAGAAGGCGGCGTCGCAGGTGGCGCAGTAGGAGACGCCGCGGCCGCCGAGCTCCTCCTCGCCCGGCACCCCGAGCTTCTTGTGCTCGGCGCCCATGGCGAGGATGACCGTGCGCGTGTGGTGAGGGGTGTCGTCGACCCAGACCGTGTGCACGCCGCCCGGCTCGTCGGCCAGGTCGACCCGCGTGGCCTCGTCGGTGACGAAGCGCGTACCGAAGCGCTCGGCCTGGTCGCGCATGTCCTGCATGAGCTTGGGACCCATGATCCCCTCGGGGAAGCCGGGGTAGTTCTCCACGTCGGTGGTCTGCTGGAGCAGCCCGCCCCACATGAAGCCCTCGATGACCAGCGGCTCCAGGTTCGCGCGCGAGGTGTACAGCGCGGCGGTATAGCCGGCAGGGCCGCTGCCGACGATGACGACGTTCTCGATGACGGCTGCGTTCTCGTTCATGCTTCGCAAAGGATAGTGACTGGGATGCCGGAGGCGTTATCCCGCCGGCCCGGCCGCGGTCGCAGTGCCGGCGAGCTCCCCGCGGCGCTCCTCGCGCCAGCGTGCGACGGTGCGCCGCAGCTGGATGTAGGCGATGGCGCCGGGGATGGTCGGCAGGTAGAAGGCAAACCCGCGGTAGGTCAGCACCGCGACGATGGCCAGGTCGACATCCACTCCGAACGCGGCGAAGGCGCCTATCGTGGCGCCGTCCACGCCGCCGATCCCGGCGGGCAGGGGCAGCAGGTTTCCCACCATCCCGACGAAGAAGCACATGACGATCACCGCCCACGGGGGCGCCTCGCCGAAGGCCTGGAAGGCCGCCCACAGGACGACGATCTGCGCCCCCCAGTAGACGAGCGCGCCCAGCACGGCCGGGTCGCTGCTGCGGACGTGGCGCGCGGCCTCACGGGTGCCGGCCGAGAAGGCCGCGGGCAGGCTGGCCAGGCGCTGGGCGGTGCGGTCGAAGCGCCCGCCGCGCTGCGCGCGGCGCTCGAGACGACGCTGGAGGTCGGGCGGGACGGCCGAGAGGGCCAACGTGGCCACGATCACCGTCGCGCCGAATATGGCCGGCACGACCGTGATCGCGAAGGGCCCGGGGCCGCTCAGCACCCCCCAGTAGAGGCCCAGCCCCACCACGACCAGTGCGAGCATGTACACGGCGTAGGTGAGCACGAGGAACGCGAGCGTGAGGTCGGCCACCCGGCGGCGGCGCATGCCCGAGCGACGCAGCGCCCATGCTATGAGGATGAGCCCGCCGGCGCCGCCCGTCGCGAACAGTCGCGTCGCGGCCAGCCCGGCCATGGTGATCTGATAGCTGGCGGCGAAGCCGATGCGCGGCCCCTCGCCGGCGAACACGCCGCGGAAGAGCAGGACGTAGCCCAGGAACGACAGGACCGAGAAGGCGAGGGCGACGCCCAGCCACCAGGGGTCCCCGTCGTCGAGGCGGCGCCAGGTCTCGTCCAGGCCCGCGAGCCGAGGCAGCACGATGTACAGGAAGGCCACCGCGAGGACGGCGAAGAGCAGGAAGGCCACGAGGCGCCGGCGCGTGAACTTCACGCGCGGCATCTCCTCCTCGAGGTCGTGCTCCTCGGTGTCGGTCAGTCCCGACGGACCGGGGGCCGCGTGCGGGTCCTTCCGAAACGCCTCGCCGTGCTCGACCATGATGCGCATAGTCCCACGCTCGACAGAAGCGCATACGCCCCGCGCACCCCGGGCGGCGCCGGCCACGCAAGGAGGGCATCCTGTGCGCATGCGCTCGATCATCGACTTCTACCGCTCCAACCCGGTGCTCTTCGCCCTCGTGCTCGTGGTGGCCATCCTGCTCGCGATGCTGGTGCTCGGCCTCGGGTCGGGCTCGCCCGTCCAGGTCATCGCGCTGGGGGCCGTCGGCGGCCTGGTCGCCGGCCTGGTCATCGCGGGCTCGCGAAGAAGCTAACCGACGTCGCCAGAGGCGAGACCCGACCTTCTCAGCCAGGCGGTGCGCCATGCGCGGACCGCTGGGTCACGCGCGCCCGCGAGGACGAACGCGTCCGGGTGGGCCCCGGGATCCATGTGGCCGCGCAGTCGCTCCTGCAGCGCCTCCTGGGTGAGCGCCGGCAGCGTGCGCCCGGCGACGGGTACCGCGGCGAGGGCGACGGGCGTACCGTCGAGCAGCAGCACCCCGTGACGCGAGCTGTAGGCCTCCAAGCCGAGGGCCAGCGTCTGGCGCACGTAGTTGGGCTCGGTGGCGTCCAGGCGCTCCAGGTCCGCGGGCGTCAGGCGCAGCACGTGCACGGCGACCGACGCACCGGGGCTGGGCACCAGCGTCGCCGGGATCGCTCCGTAGGGAGACACGTGGGCCGAGAAGGCGACGTCGTGGTCGGCCAGGCGCGCGGGCCTGCCGCGCACCGCCGCGCCGGCACCCAGCTTGGCGGCCAGCATCGCGGGGTCGGCGTTGGCGCCGTACGCCACGACCTCGGGCGCGCCGGCGGGAGGCTCGGGGCCCAGCGCGAAGGCCTCGCCGGCGGGCAGGTACGGATAGTCACGTACGCGCGCAAGGCGCGCTGCGGCGCTCACCTCGCGCGCGGAGAGCTCCGCGGCGCTCACCCCGTCGGCGCGGGGGCCCGCGCAGCCTCGACCAGCGCGCCGATCACGGGGCTCGCGGGGTCGGCCTCCGGGTGCCACTGCACTCCCAGGACGAAGCGCCGGTCGGGCTGCTCGAGAGCCTCGGGCAGGTCGTCTGCGGACCAGCCGCTGACCACGAGGCCCTCCCCCACGCGGTCGACGCCCTGGTGGTGGTGGCTCTTGGTGGCGTGGCGCTCCTCCCCGGCCACCCGGACGGCCAGCGACCCCGCCGCCAGGCGGACTTCGTGGTCGGCGCCGTCGAAGCTGCCACGCACCCGCAGGTGCTCATGGTGGCCGAAGCGGTCGGGGAGGTGCTG
>JBBJOB010000198.1:0-4238 GCA_037721455.1 Solirubrobacteraceae bacterium
GCTTTCGCCTGCGGTCCTCTCAAGTTCGGACCTCCGGCGACGTCACTGGGAGCTCGAGGGTGAACGTCGTGTGGGCACCCGGTTGCGAGTCCACGGCCAGAGAGCCGCGCATGCGCTCGGTCAGCTCCCGTGCGATGGCCAGCCCCAGCCCGGAGCCCTGGGCGCTGTACGAGGTGTAGAAGGGCTCGAAGACCCGGTCCAGGGACTGCGCCTCGATACCCGGCCCGCTGTCGCGCACCGCAAGGCGCACATGGCCGTCGCCGCGCGAAGCGGTGACGACCAGGTCGGTCCCGCTGGGGGTGTGGGTGAGCGCGTTGTCGATGAGGATGCGCAGCACCTGGCCGACCCGCTCGGGGTCGCACTGCGCCCGGATGCTGGGCCCGCCCAGGCGCAGCTCCAGCCGCGAGTCGTGGGCGGCCAGCGCGGGGACGAACTCCGAGGTGACCACCTGTGCGAGCAGGCCGATGTCGCAGCGCTCGGGGCGCAGCTCCAGCGACCCGGCCTCCAGGCGGCTGAGGTCGAGCAGGTCGGTGGTCAGCTTGCCCAGGCGGTCGACCTGCTCGCGCACCTGGCGCAGGAACAACCGGCGCGTCTCTGAGTCCATGTCCTCGTCCTCGAGCAGCTCGAGGAACCCGCCGACCGAGAAGATGGGCGTGCGCAGCTCGTGCGACGCGGTGGCGATGAAGCGCTTGCGCGCGGAGTCCAGCTCGGCGAGCTGGCGCTGCATGCCGTCCAGCGCGCGTGCCAGCTGGCCCAGCTCGTCCTTGGCGTCGGTGGGGAAGCGTGCGGAGAAGTCACCCGCGGCCACGCGCTCGGCGACCTGCTCGATGCTGCGCACGCGCTGGGTGATCGCGCGCGCGACGAGCACGCCGATGACCAGGGCGAGGGCCAGCGCGATGCCGCCCGCGACGAGGATCTGGCCGCGTATGAGGGCGACCTGGGCCTCTACGTCCTCGGCCTGCGCCGAGAACAGGGCCACGCGGGTGATCATGCCGTTTACCACCAGCGGCTCGGCGGCCTGGACCAGCCCGGTGTCGGTTCCCACGTCGGCGCCCGTGGCCGTCGCGCCGAGGTCGACCGCACGCTCGGCCACCTCGAGCTCCGCGCGTGCCATCTCCTCGCCGGTGCTGGAGTCCACCAGGGTGGTGGTGCGCCGCTCGGATTGCGGATCGGGGGTGACGGCGAGCAGGGTCACCCGCGCGCCGGCGCGGTCCGCGACCTCGGCCACGGCCTCCTCCAGATCGGCGCGCGGCACGCTGGACTCGACGGCATCCAGGATGGGCTCGGAGAGGTCGGCGGCCGACTGCGCCAGCGAGCTCTGCTTCTCCTCGCGCAGGCTGGTCTGCAGCTGGGGAGTGACGTACAGGTAGACCACACCGACCGCGAAGACGGTGGTGAGGAAGAAGAGCGCCGCGAGGCGGTTGCGGATTGACAGCACGTCAGGTCGCCCTCGGGCTCATCGCGTGCGCTCGGCGAAGCGGTAGCCCACCCCGCGGACGGTGAACAGGAACTCAGGCAGCTTGGGGTCCTGCTCGACCTTCTCGCGCAGGTGGCGGATGTGGACGTCGACGGTTCGCGGGTCGCGATAGGCCGAGTCGCCCCACACGCGGGTGAGCAGCATCTCGCGGGAGAAGACCCGGCCGGGGGCGTTGGCCAACGCGAGGAGGATCTCGAACTCCACGTAGGTGAGCTCGACGCGCGCGCCGCGCAGCGTGACCGCGCGCTTGGCCGGCTCGATGCGCAGATCATCGTGGTCCAGCGGGGCCTCGGCGGCGTCCTCGCCGTCGTCGCGTCCCGGTCCCATTCCCGCGCGGCGCAGCGCCGCACGCACCCGGGAGCGAAACTCGCGCACACTGAACGGCTTGGTGATGTAGTCGTCGGCGCCCAGCTCGAGGCCGACGACCTTGTCGACCTCCTCGGCCTTGGCGGTGAGCATGATTATCGGCACGCCGCTGCGCGCACGCAGGCGGCGGCACACCTCCAGCCCGTCCAGGCGGGGCATCATCACGTCGAGGACGACCAGATCGAAGGCGCCCTCGGCGAAGCGGTCGAGGGCTTGCTGTCCGTCGGTGGCCTGCACGACCTCGTAGCCGTCCTTGCGCAGCGGATAGGAAAGGAGGGTCTGGATCGACTGCTCGTCGTCGACAAGGAGGATCCTTGGAGCCCGCTCGGCCATGAGGCCATAGTGTGTCAGCGGGGATGGGCCGTCCGGGTCGCATCCTCTCCTGACGCCATGCTCGATCCCCGGGTCTACCGCGCGGGTCTGGTCCCGCTCCTGCTCGCCGTCGCCGTCGTGGCGTTCTCCCTGGTCGATCGTCCGCGGCCCGTGGGCACGACGCTGGCAGCCGACGCCTTCAACGAGGTGCGCGCATTCGACGGGCTGGAGGACCTGGCCGAGCGCTTCCCCGAGCGCCTGCCCGGAAGCGAGGGCGACGAGGCGCTCGCGCAGGAGGTCGCCGGGGAGTTTCGCGAGCTGGGCTTTCGCGTGCGCACGACCACTGAGCGGGGTGAGACGGTGTCCGGCGGCCGGCCGGTGACCAATGTCATCGCGCAGCGGACGGGCACCCGCGACGAGCGCATCGTGATCGTCGCCCACCGCGACGCGGTGGGGCAGGGCTCCCCCGCAGAGCTGTCGGCCACCGCCGGCCTGTTGGAGCTCGCGCGCGTCTACGGGGCGCCACGGCGCTCCTCGCGCACTCTGACCCTGGTGTCCACCAGCGGCGGGACCGGCGGCTCGACCGGCGCGGCCCGCTTGGCCGAGGAGCTCGAGCCGGCGTCCGAGATCGCAGGGGTGCTCGTCCTGGGCGACCTGGCCTCATCCGAGGCGCGCTCCGAGCCTCTGGTGGTGCCCTGGAACAACGGCCTTGGGCAGGCGCCCCTCCAGTTCCGCCGCACGGTCGAGGAGGCGGTGCGCGCCGAGACCGGCCTCGAGCCGCGCGCGCCGCGCGCGCTGGCGCAGATGGCCCGCCTGGCCCTCCCGTTCACCACCTCCGGCCAGGGCGTGCTGCTGGCCGACGGGTTGCCGGCGGTCACCCTGTCGGTGCGCGGCGAGCGCCTGGCGCCCCCTGGCGCGTCGGTCTCCGAGGAGCGCCTGGGCGCGATGGGTCGAGCCGCCCTGCGCACGCTCACCGCGCTGGACAACGGCCCCAGCCTTGCAGCGCCGGCCACCAGCGACGTGCTGACCGCGCGCAAGGTCCTGCCCGGCTGGACGATCCGGCTGCTGGCCGGGGCCCTCCTGCTGCCCATCGCGCTGGTGGTGATCGATGGCGCCGCGCGCGCCCGTCGCCGCCGCGAGCCGCTGCTGCCCTGGCTGCGCTGGACGCTGGCCACCGCGCTGCCCTTCGCGGGCGCGGCCCTGCTGGCAGTGGTCATGGCCCTCACCGGCCTGCTGCCCGCGGCGCCAGGGGCGCCGGTGCCCCCGGCGGCGCTGCCGCTGGGCGCCGCGGGTGCCGCCGCCCTGGCCACCACCGCTCTGGCCTTCGTGGCTGGCTGGCTGGGTCTTCGCCCGCTTGCGCTGCGCTCGCTGCGCGGCCGTGGGCTCGACAGCCGCTCGCCGGGCGCGTCCATCGCCGTCATGCTCGTGCTGTGCCTGGCCCTCGGGGTCGTCTGGGCCTTGAACCCCTTCGCGGCGCTGTTGCTGGCGCCGGCGGCCCACCTGTGGACGGTGGCCGTGACCCCCGACATGCGCCTGCCACGGCCCGTGGGGCTCGCCCTCGTGCTGGCCGGGCTGCTGCCCGTCGGCGTGCTCGCTGTCTATGTCGCGCTCGAGCTGCAGGTCGGCCCGCTCGAGCTCGCGTGGACGCTCCTGCTCTGGGTGGCCGGGGGGCACCTGGGAGCGCTCGCGGTTGCGCTGGGAACCGTCCTTGCCGGGTGCTGCGTTGCGGTAACCTTGATGGTCGTGCGAGGTCATTCGCAGCGACCCGCGGGCGAGACCGAGCAGTCGGGGTCCGTGCGCGGGCCGATCTCGTACGCGGGCCCCGGGTCGCTGGGCGGTACGGAGTCCGCCCTGCGGCGATGAGCGGTGCCACGGCGACGCGGCCTGCCACGAAGCGGCGAGCCGAGCGGTCCGGCGGTACGCGTGGCTGGCTGCGCCGCTTGTCCACGGTGCTCATGGTCACTGGTTTCCTGTTGCTCGCCGACGCGGGGCTGACCATCGTCTGGCAGGAGCCCGTGAGCGCCGCCATCGCCTGGTTCGACCAGGGAGAGCTGGAGGATCAGCTCGCGCAGCTCGAGCTCGA
>JBBJOB010000199.1:0-4226 GCA_037721455.1 Solirubrobacteraceae bacterium
CATCTCGACGTGGACGCCTTCTACGCCAGCGTCGAGCTGCTTCGCCGCCCCGAGCTGCGCGGCAAGCCGGTGATCGTGTCGGGTAGCGGCCCGCGTGCGGTGGTGACCACGGCCAGCTACGAGGCGCGGGTCTTCGGCATCGGGTCGGCCATGCCCACCTCCCGGGCCCGCCGGCTGTGCCCGCACGCCGTCCTGGTCGCGCCCGACTTCCCTGCCTACCGGGCGGCCTCCGCGCAGGTCATGGAGCTCGTGCGCGCGCAGGTCGAGGGCGTCGAGGTGGTCGGCCTCGACGAGGCCTATCTGGACCTCGACGGCCTCGTCGCCCCGCGGGCGGCCATGCGCCGCCTGGTCGAGCAGATCCGGGCACGCACCGGCCTGACGGCGTCGGTGGGCATCGGGCCCAACCGCCTGGTGGCCAAGGTGGCCTCCGACGCCGAGAAGCCCCGCGGCTTCGTCGTGCTCGGCCGCGAGGAGGCGTGCGTGCGCTTCGCCGCCGCGTCGCCTGGGCTGGTGCCCGGCATCGGGCCCAAGACCGTCGCACGGCTGGAGGCAATGGGCATCACGACGCTGGGCGCCCTGGCCGCGGCGCCCGAGGAGGATCTGGTCGAGCGTTTCGGCGCCAACCACGGGCGCGACCTGCGCCTGCGGGCGGCCTTCCAGGGGACCGCGACGATCACCCCGGTGCGCATCGCCGTATCGGAGTCGCGCGAGCGCACCTTCGACCTCGACGTCGGCGACCCGGCGCGCCAGGAGATGATCCTGCGCGAGCTGGCCACCCAGCTCTGCGAGCGCCTGACCCGGCAGGAGCGCCGCGGGCGCACCATCGCCATCAAGGTACGCCTGGACGACTTCACCACCGTCACGCGCGCACGCACGCTGGCCGCGCCGACGTGCGAGGCCGGCGTGGTCGCCGAGGTGGCAGTGGCGCTGCTGCGCGACTACGCCCCGTCGCGGCCTGTGCGGCTGCTGGGCGTGCGCGTCGCCGCCTTCGCTACCGGGAAGCTGTCCGTCAGCGACCAGCTCGCGCTGCCCCTGTAGGTTTCCGGCGATGATCGAGGTCGACGGACGGGCGGTGCACGTGGAGCGCCGGGGCGCGGGCGAGCCGCTGCTGCTGATCGTGGGCCTGAGCCACCACACCGCCCACTGGGGCGACGAGTTCCTCGACGCGCTGGCGCGCGACTTCGAGGTCATCACCATGGACAACCGCGGCACCGGCCGCTCCGCGCGCGCCGACGGGCGCTTCACGCTGCCCGAGCTGGCCGGGGACGTGGCAGGGGTACTCGCCGTGCTCGAGATCGACAGGGC
This sequence comes from Solirubrobacteraceae bacterium, assembly GCA_037721455.1. GTDB lineage: Bacteria > Actinomycetota > Thermoleophilia > Solirubrobacterales > Solirubrobacteraceae > Siliceabacter. The sequence continues at coordinate 1,306 of JBBJOB010000199.1, forward strand.
GCACGTCCTGGGCGTCTCGATGGGCGGGATGATCGCCCAGGAGCTCGCCCTGGGGCACCCGGAGCTCGTGCGCACGCTCACGCTGGGCTGCACGTTGTTCGGCGGCGAGCGGGCCGTCAGGACCGCGCCCGAGATCATCGAGTCGATCAGCGAGGCGGTGATGTCCGGCGACCGCGAGCGCGCGGTCGTCAACGGGTTCGAGGTCAGCCTCTCCAAGGCCCACCGGGCCGACCCGGCCAACTTCGAGCTCTTCAAGGCGGTGACGCTCGACCGTCCGGTGTCGCTGTCGGTGCTCTTCATGCAGCTCCAGGCCATCGAGGCCTTCGACGCCGCCGACCGTCTCGCGTCGCTCGACGTGCCCACGCTGGTCATCCACGGCACCGAGGACCACCTGATCGACGTGCGCAACGGCGAGATGGTCGCCGAGGCGATCCCCGGCGCGCGGCTGGAGATCCTCGACGGGATCGGGCACCTGTTCTTCTGGGAGGAGCCCGAGCGCAGCGCCGCGCTGGTGCGCGAGCACGCGCTGGGGGCTGGCGCGCCTCAGTAGAGCGCGGCGGCCAGGCGTCGGCGCGCGTCGCGCGCCAGGGGATGCTCGACGCCCAGGTCGTCCAGGACGCCGACCACGACGCGGCGCACGTCGTCGCGGTGGCCGTCGGAGTCGGGCAGGACGGCGAGCAGCGCGTCGATGGCGCGCTCGTGCTCGCCGGCGTCCAGCGCCTGGAAGGCGTCGTCCAGCGGCGGCGTGCCGGCCTGCTCGAGGCGGATGCGCGCAGCCAGCCCCTCGGCGGCGAAGCCGCTGGCGTTCACCAGCGTCGCGAGCGCCTGCTCGTGCTCGCCGCGCTCGTGTTCGATCCGGGCGAGCGCCAGGGCGGCGTCCGAGCGGTTGGGCTCGAGCTCCAGCGCGCGTCGCAAGGAGGGCTCGTCGCCGGCAGCGACGAGCAGCTCGGCCTCGCGGGGCACCAGCGCGTCGAAGAACTGGGCCACGCGGGCGGGCGGCTGGGCGCCCGTGAACTCCGAGACCACGCGGCCCTCGCGGAAGGCCTTGACTGCCGGAATGCTCTGGATGTCGAACTGTGCGGCGACCTGCCGGTTGGCCTCGGTGTCCACCTTGGCCAGCACGACCTTGCCCTCGCGCTGACGGGCGGCGTCCTCGAGCACCGGCGTAAGCTGGCGGCAGGGGCCGCACCACGTCGCCCAGAAGTCCACGACCACGGGCAGGTCCCGGGAGCGCGCCAGAACCTCGGCGACGAAGGTGTCCTCGGTGACGTCGATGATCGTCATGGCGTGGAGAGAGTAGGGGACCCGCCTGCGGCGGCATGCGCGGGCCGTCGGCTCCTCTAGGTTTGGGGCCGTGCCCGCGCTCACCGTCACCTCCTCGGACGGCGTCGTCCTTGCCGGCGAGGAGGCGGGGAATGGGACCCCGGTGGTGCTCCTGCACGGTCTCACCGCGTCGCGGCGCTACGTCGTCCACGGATCGCGGGCGCTGGAGCGCGCCGGCCACCGGGTGGTCGCCTACGACGCGCGTGGCCATGGGGCGTCCTCGCCGGCGCCGGACGCCGCGGCCTACGACTACGCGCTGCTGACCGGCGACCTGGAGGCGGTGCTCGATGACCGGGGCCTGGACCGCGCGGTGCTGGCCGGCGCCTCGATGGGCGCCCACACCATCGTGCGCTTCGCGCTGGACCACCCCGAGCGGGTGGCCGGAATGGCCCTCGTCACCCCGGCCCACCTGCCCGGCGCGAACGAGGACGCCGATCGCCTCGAAACGTGGGACCGCCTTGCCCGCGGGCTGAGGGAGGACGGGGTGGACGGCTTCCTCGCAGCCAGCGACTTCTCGACCATGCCCGAGCGGTGGCGCAAGACGGTCACCCGCGTGATCCGCCAGCGCATGGAGCGCCATGAGCGCCTGGACGCAGTAGCCGACGCCGTGGCCGCCGTGTCGCGCTCGCGGCCCTTCGGCGCGCTGGAGGAGCTCGAGGGGCTCGAGCAGCCCGTGGTTGTGGTGGGCAGCCGCGACGCGGGCGACCCTGCGCACCCGCTGCGCACCGCCCACACCTACGCCGAGCTGCTGCCCCGTGGCCGCCTGGTGGTCGAGGACGAGGGCAGCTCGCCCCTGGCGTGGCAGGGCGGCCAGCTCTCACGGGTGATCGCCGAGCTGGCCGCCGAGGCCATGCGGTAGGGAGGGGCGATCCGCTAGCCGTTGAGCTCTTTCTTCAGGGCCGAGGCGGCCGTGAACTTCGCGGCCTTGCTGGCCTGGATCTGGATGGTCTCGCCGGTCGCGGGGTTGCGCCCCTCGCGGGCCGAGCGCTCGCTGACCGAGAACTTGCCGAAGCCGGCCAGGGCCACCTCGCCTCCGCGCGACAGCTCTGCGCTGATGGCCTCCAGCGCCGCGTCGAGCGCATCCTTGGCGCTGCCCTGATCGATGTCGGCCTTGTCGGCCATCTCCTTGGCGAGATCCTGCTTGGTCATTGCGCGACTCCTCAAAGTGGGTGACAAGGCGCGACAACGCTAGCGCGCAGCCCGGCGGCATGGGGGTTCCGGGGTCTGCGCCGCCCGCGGCGAGGCATCGCTTCAGCAGTCGGCGAGGGCCTGACAGGAGGGGGCGCACTAGGGTCACGACCTCCGGGCGGCCCCCAGCTTGACGGCCATCGGCAGCCCCAGACCTCCGGGTACCTCGTAGCGCTCGAGGCGGCGCGCGAACGCAGCACGAATGCGCCCGCGGGCCGTCGGGGTCTGGCGCTCGATGACGGTGGCGATCCGCGCGCTGCCCCCGAGCAGCCCGTCCCACAACGCGTCGATGTCCTCGCAGCGATAGACCAGCTCCAAGGTTCGGAGGCGCACGTCGACCAAGCCAGCGGCGGCGAGGAGGCTGCGCATCTCGCCGTCCTCGGCGTAGCGGTAGGGATCCGGGCCCGGTG
>JBBJOB010000200.1:0-4208 GCA_037721455.1 Solirubrobacteraceae bacterium
CCCGTCCGGGCCGCCTCGCGGGCGCGGCGCTCGCGGGCCACGGCCTGGTGGTCGGCGACCGCGCCGCCGAGGTCCACGGCGTCGTGCGCCAGCAGGGCGCCCTCGAGCTGGGCCTCGAGGACCCGCAGCTCGTGGCGGGTGACCACGCGGGCGCCCTGACCCTTCTCGATGGCGGTGAACCGGTCCCACGCACGGGCGAAGGCGAGGAATTCGGTGCGCCCGCCGCGCCGGTGGGCGGCGAGCATGGGACACGTGCCGCCGTGATCGTCGGTATAGGCGCCGGCGATGATCCGCCCGGCGCGGATCCCCTCCAGCATCGCGACCTTCGTGTGCCGGGGCAGGCACTCCACGCTCACGCGGAGGTCGTCGGTGGCGCGGTTTCGTCGTCCCATAGTGTTCGCGGCTCCTCGTCGGTCGGCCCGGCACGGTACCGCGGTGTGGTCGAAGTCCTGCGGCTGAAAGGAATGTTGCCATGAAGCTCGGCGTGCACATCGGCTATTGGGGGCTTGGCCTCACCTCGCAGGACCAGTTGGACGTCGTCCAGGAGGCCGAGCGGCTGGGCTACGACTCCGTCTGGACGGCGGAGGCCTACGGGTCGGACGCCGCCACCATCCTCGGCTGGCTGGCCGGGCAGACCTCCACGATCAAGCTCGGCTCGGCCATCTTCCAGATGCCGGGGCGCTCGGCGGCCATGACTGCCATGACCGCCGCGACCATCGACCAGCTCTCCGACGGGCGCATGCTGCTGGGCATCGGGTCCAGCGGGCCGCAGGTCAGCGAGGGCTGGCACGGCGTGCGCTTCGCCAGGCAGCTCCAGCGCACCCGGGAGTACGTGGCGGTGCTGCGCATGGCCCTGCGCCGCGAGCGCGTGGACTTCCACGGCGAGACGCTCGAGCTTCCCCTGCCCGACGGGCCGGGCAAGGCGCTCAAGCTGACCATCGCGCCGGTGCAGGCCGCGATCCCGATCTACCTGGCGGCGATCGGCCCGAAGAACACCACGCTGGCGGGCGAGGTGGCCGACGGGTGGATCCCCACGCTCTTCTCCCCCGAGCACGTGAGCGAGTTCCGCCCGCTGCTGGAGGAGGGCGCGGCGCGCTCGGGGCGCTCCCTCGACGGCTTCGCCATCGCGCCGACGGTCAACGTGTTCATCTCCGACGACGTCGCCAAGGCGCGCGACCTGATGCGTCCGTTCCTGGCCCTGTACGTGGGCGGCATGGGCTCGCGCGAGAAGAACTTCTACAACGCGCTCGTGTGCCGCTACGGCTTCGAGGACGCTGCCCGGGAGATCCAGGACCTCTATCTCGACGGCAAGAGGGAGGAGGCCGCCGCGGCGCTGCCCGACGAGCTGATCGACCTCGTGTCGCTGTGCGGCCCGCGCGACCGGGTGCGCGAGCGCCTGGAGGTCTTCCGCGAGGCGGGCGTGGACACGCTCGGCGTGACCCCGGTGGCCTTCACCAAGGAGGAGCGCGTCGAGCAGTTGCGCCTCGTGGCGGAGCTGGCGGGCTGAGCGGGTCGCGCCCCGGGTCCGGCGGCGCGGGCGGCCCGCGGGCGGGCGCCGCCGCCCCCGCGCGCCGCCTCCTCCTCGGCGCGTTCGGCGACCCCGGGCACGCCTTCCCGATGCTCGCGCTGGGCGATGCGCTCACCCGTCGCGGCCACGACGTGACGCTGCAGACCTGGGAGCGCTGGCGCGCGCCCGTGGAGGCCGCGGGCATGCGCTTCGCCCCCGCGCCGGAGTACCAGGTCTTCCCCACCAGCGAGCGCCCGCTGAAGCCCTACCAGGCGGTCGTGCGCGCGGCGCGCGTGCTGGAGCCCGAGCTGCGCGCGCTGGCCCCCGACGCGGTCGTGGCCGACATCCTCACCCTCGCGCCGGCGCTGGCGGGCGAGCGCGCGGGGGTTCCCGTGGCCACGCTCATCCCCCACGTCGACCCGCGGCTGCCGCCGGGCGCTCCCCCCTACTCACTGGGCGCACGCTGGCCGCGCACGGCGGCGGGACGGTCGCTGTGGCGCGCGACTGATCGCGTCGTGCGTCGCGGGCTGGAGCAGGGCCGCGCGGAACTCAACGAGACGCGGCGGCGCCTCGGACTTCCGCCGCACGAGCACGTCCACAACGGGATCTCGCGGGCGCTGTCGATCGTGGGGACGTTCCCCCAGCTCGAGTACCCGTTCCCCCGCCCGCCGGGCAGCCACATCGTCGGCCCACTGCTGTGGGAGCCCCCGTTCGAGGAGGTCGAGCTGCCGCCGGGCGACGAGCCGCTGGTGCTCGTCGCCCCCTCCACCGCCCAGGACGCCGGCCACGACCTCCTGCGCGCCACGCTGGCCGGCCTGGCCGGCGAGCCGGTGCGCGTGCTGGCCACGTGGAACCGCCGGGGGCCCGGCCCACCGCTGGACCTCGTGCCGGCCAACGCCCGCGTGGTCGAGTGGCTGTCCTACGCGCGCACCATGCCCCGCTGCGACCTCGTCGTCTGCCACGGCGGCCACGGCACCGTCGTACGCGCGCTGGCCAGCGGCTGCCCCGTCGTCGTGGCCCCCGCGGCGGGCGACATGAACGAGAACGCGGCGCGGGTGGCCTGGGCGGGAGCGGGCGTGCGCATCCCCCGGCGCCTGGTGTGCGCCCGCACCGTCCGCCTCGCGGTCGTGCGCGCCCTCGCCGACCCGTCGATCACCGCCCGCGCCCGCGAGCTCGCGGTGTGGACGGCGGCGCACGACGGCGCACAGCGGGCGGCCGAACTGGTCGAGGCGTTCGCCGTTCGGTCCGGAGGGTATGAGAACATACGTTCGTGGACAAGGGATGGCTTGAGCGACGACTGACTGAGGGCGTGTCCTTCGAGGCCATCGGCCGCGAGCTCGGGACGGACTCGTCGACGGTGGCCTACTGGGCGCGCAAGCACGGCCTGGCGTCGTCATTCGCGGAGCGGCATGCGGCGCGAGGGCGGCTCGAGCGCGGGACCCTCGTACCGCTGGTCGCCGCTGGCCTCACCCAGCGTGAGATCGCTGCCGCGGTCAACCGCAGCCCCAGCACGGTGCGTCATTGGCTGAAGCAGTACGGCCTGGCGACGAAGCGCGAGCGAGCGAAGATCCTCGAAGGTATGGCGGGAGACGAGGAGCAACTCCGGCTCTGCCGGCATCACGGGGAGACGGCCCATCGCCGGCGCACCGGCAGTGGCTACCGCTGTCTGCGCTGCCGTTCTGAGGCAGTCGCCGACCGGCGCCGGCGCGTGAAGGCCATCCTGGTCGCGGAGGCGGGCGGCGGTTGCTCTCGTTGTGGGTACGCTCGCAGCGTCGCCGCGCTGCACTTTCACCACGTCGATCCTCGGACCAAGGCGTTCTCCCTATCGTTTGCGGGCGTGACGCGCAGCATCGCCGCGGCGCGCAAGGAGGCCGCGAAGTGCGTGCTGCTCTGCGCCAATTGCCACGCCGAGGTGGAGGCGGAAGCCGCTATCCTCGGCGCCCGAAGCGCCGATCCGGCGTAGCACGATCCGGGGTAGCTCAATTGGCAGACGCGTTCGGCTGTTAACCGAAAGGTTGTGGGTTCGAGTCCCACCCCCGGAGCTTGACTGAACGCCCGGCTGACGGCCGGGCGTTCTTCGCTCAGCCGGGTGACTCGTCGGTCATTCGCTGCACGGCCACGTCAAAGCGCACCTTGAGCTGATCGCGGTGGTGGGCGAGCTTGGCGACGCTGCCGCCGGCGGCGCGGGCGGCGGCCAGGTCACGGGAGGCGCGAGCGAGGGCGAGCTGCAGGCGCTGGGCCTCGAGGCCGGCGGGCGTGGCCTCGAGGGCCTCGGCGCGCACGGCCAGCTCGGCGAGCAGGCGCGCCAGCTCCTCGTCGTCCTCGGGAACGCCGGCGGTCGGGTGGTCGAGGTGGCCGCGCAGGTGCTCGGCCGCGCGGCGCAGGCCGGGAAAGGCGAGCTCGTTGTCGAGGTCGAGCTCGGCCAGGGCCTCGCCCCCCGGGCCGGGCAGCGCGATGCAGTAGGCCAGGAACGCCCGCTCGGCGCGCTCGCGGGGGTCCAGGGTGGGCCGCGGCGCGGCCGCGCCGTCCCCCGGCCCGCCGGTATGCGGGCCGCCGGCTCCGCCACCTCCACCATTGCGCGAGCGGTCCGCGCGCTCGCCGCGCTGAGGGCCGCCGGGCCCGCCCAGCAGGCGCGCCACCGTGTCGGCGGGCACGTCGATGCGGTCAGCGATCAGGCGCAGCAGCTCCTCGCGCAGAACCG
>JBBJOB010000201.1:0-4207 GCA_037721455.1 Solirubrobacteraceae bacterium
GAGACGACGAACGACATTCCGCGCTCGCGCCGCACCGCTTGAAGCGCAGGTCATACATCTAGTGCCGGTCCCGCGTAGATTCGACCGGCGCCCGCCCGAGCGCGACCAGACCCGTATCAACGAGCGAATCCGCTCGCCCGAGGTCCGGCTGATCGACGAGAACGGCGAGCAGGTCGGCGTCATGAACACCGAGGACGCCCAGAACTACGCGCGCGAGCGTGAGCTGGACCTCGTGGAGGTCGCCGCCCAGGCCCGCCCGCCCGTCTGCCGGGTGCTCGACTACTCGAAGTACAAGTACGAGCAGGCGCAGAAGCAGAAGCAGGCGCGCAAGCACCAGCAGTCCATCGTGGTGCGCGAGATCAAGTTTCGCCCCAAGATCGCCGAGCACGACTACGCGACCAAGAAGGGCCACGTGGAGCGCTTCCTGCGCCACAAGGACAAGGTCAAGGTGACGATCATGTTCCGCGGGCGCGAAGTGACCCACCCCGAGCGTGGCGAGGCGATCCTCAACCGCCTGGCCGAGGAGCTCAGCGAGCTTGCCACCGTGGACCAGCGTCCCACCCAGGACGGGCGCAACATGACCATGATGCTCGGCCCGTCCAAGTCCGTGATCGCAGGCACTGTGGACGAGGACGCGGTGCAGGAGCGCGACGAGGCCGCCGCCGCCGCGAGCGCCGGCACCGGCGACGCCGCCGCCAACGCCGGTTGAGCGACGTAGGCGTCGGGCTTGATGTCTGACGCTTCCGAAGGCGGGGTCTCCCGCCGCGCGCTGTTCACCGGGCTGCGCCAGCGGCTCATGCCCGACGAGCCCCCCGAGGAGCAGGAGACCGGAGAGGCCGGCGAGCCGCTGGACCCGGCCACGCGCCTGCTCATGGACTGGGGGGAGTCCGACGGCGCGTTGTGGCGCCACGCGGCCGACGCCCTGGTGGAGACTGTCTTCGTCGGCGTGGGCGATCGCGTGCTCGACGCCGGGTGCGGTGACGGCAACGTCGCGCTGGCCGCCGCGCGGATGGGCGCGGAGGTCGTCGGCTGCGACCCGGTCGAGAGCCTCGTGGAGCGCGCCCGTGAACGCGCCGACACCGAGGGGCTGGAGATCGACTGGCGCAGCGGTGACCTCGAGTCGCTGCCCTTCGGCGACGGCGAGTTCGGCGCCGCCCTCTCCGCCTTCGCGCCGGCCTTCTGCGCTCGCCCGAAGCGCGCGCTGCACGAGCTCGCGCGCGTGACCCGGCCCGGCGGGCAGATCGGCGTCGTGCTGTGGGGTCGCGAGGGCGCGGTCGGGCGGCTGCTGCGCCTGGCCGCGATCGCCGAACCGCCCCGCGGCGGGGGGAAGGACGGGCCTGTGGCCTGGGCCAACGCTGACGCGGTGCGCGACGGGCTCAAGGGCTGGGCCAAGCTGGGTGGCCGCGAGCCGATGGCGGTGCGCATGGCCTTCGACTCCCAGGAGGAGGCGGTGGACCGCCTGACCGTCGTGCTGGGCCCGCTGGCCGGTGCGCTCGCGCGCCTGCCCGCCGATCGCGCGGCCACGCTGCGCGCCGCGGCGCAGCGCGCGGTGGCCGCCGAGGCCACCGAGCGGGGCGGCCGCGTGATCCTGATGAGCCACGCGCTGCTGGTCGCCGCGCGCCGGGGAGCGGAGTAGGGGCCGTTCACTGACGGGCGCGCAGCACCAGGACGATCACCGCGGCGAACATGCCGATGGCGATCAGCCCCGGGAGGCCGATGCCCAGAACCAGCGAGCCGTCACCCGGTGCCTCGGGGCCTTCGTCGGACACCGCGGATGGATCGAAGCGCTCGATCCGAAGTCCGGCGGTGCTTAGTACCCGGGCCTTGCCGCCCTTGACCCGAAAGCCGTCGAGGGCCTCGAGCAGTGCGGCCTCGCTCCCCGTGGTCTCCGACTCTCCGCCCGGCGTGTCGCCAGCGAGCCGCTCACCGCCAGCGTCGCGAGCAGGGCGAGCACGGCGATGCACAGCCGGCGACCGTTCCCGGTGAGCCACCCCTCGGTGTCCGAGGAAGTGGCCTTCACGGCCTGGGCGGCAGGCTCTGACAAGGCTCGAAGGTACCACGCCCGGTGACATGCGTGCGCTTGGTGGGCCCGGGCGGGCCTTCCTGCCATACTCCACGCCCGCCATGCCCAAGATGAAGTCACATTCGGGCGCCAAGAAGCGCTTCAAGACGACCGCGAGCGGCAAGGTCCGCGGCCGTCACTCCTTCACGAGCCACATCCTCGAGAAGAAGTCGCCCAAGCGCAAGCGTCATCTGGGTCGGCCCACCTACCTGAAGAAGGTCGACGAGCGCCGTGTCAAGGACCTGCTGCAGGTGAAGCGATGACCCGCGTGAAGCGCTCCGTCCACGCGCGCAAGAAGCGCCGGGCGACGCTCGAGCGGGCCAAGGGCTACCGCGGCGAGGCGCACTCCAACTACAAGCGCGCCAAGGAAGCGGTCATGAAGGCCGATGCCTACGCCTACCGCGACCGGCGCAACCGCAAGCGCGACTTCCGCCGCCTGTGGATCACCCGCATCAACGCGGCCGCGCGCCAGAACGGGATGAGCTACTCGGTCTTCATGCACGGGCTCATCGCCGCCGGGATCGAGCTGGACCGCAAGGTGCTCGCCGACATCGCCGTGCGCGACCCCGAGACGTTCAGCCGATTCGCCGATGCCGCCCGGGAGGCGTCGGCCGCCTAGCACGCTGCGTCGACAACCGACCCTCCACCGGGCGCCGCTTCCTTTCTTGGGAAACCGGCGCCTTTTTTGTGTCTCTCGTGATCACCTCCCACCACAACCCCCTCCTCAAGGACATCCGCCGCCTCCAGCGCCGGCGCGACGGACGTTTCGTGGCCGAGGGGGAGGACCTGCTGGCCGCCGCCGACGCGGCGGGCTGGGCGTCGGTCGCGCGCCTGCGCGCGGGCGTCGACGTGGACGCCGAGGTGCTCGCCAGGGTCTCGTCGCTGGGCTCGGGATCGCGCGAGCTGGGGGTCTTCCAGGAGCGCTGGGCGCCGGCGCCGGTCGGCCCGCTGTGCGTCTGCCTGCACGGGGTGGGTGACCCGGGCAACGTGGGCGCCGTGCTGCGCAGCGCGCACGCCTTCGGGGCGGGGAGCGTCGTCCTTGGCCCCGACTGCGCCGACCCGTTCGGCCCCAAGGCGGTGCGGGCCTCGATGGGCGCGATCTTCACGGTGCCCGTGGTCCGCGGCGACGTGGACGACCTGCCCGGCCACAAGGTGGCGCTGGTGGCGGGGGAGGGCGAGCCGCTGGCGGCGGTGGCCGCGCAGCTGGCCGACCGACCCGGCGGCGCCCTGTGCGACGGGGGGCTTAACGTCTCCCTCCTCGTCGGTGCCGAGCGCGCCGGCCTGCCCGCCTCCGCGGTGGCCGCCTGCGACCGGATCGCCCACATCCCGATCCGCGGCGACTCGCTCAACGCGGCGATGGCGGCGACGGTCGGCCTGTACGAGCTCGCCGGTAGGTTGGCGACGTGATCGAGCGCATCGAGTCGCTGCGCGCCGAGGGCGAACGCGCCGTCGCGCAGGCCGCCACCACGGTGGCCCTGGAAGAGGTGCGTGTGCGATACCTGGGCCGCCGGGCCGAGTTGCCCAACCTCCTGCGCGGCGTCGCCGACCTGCCGCCGCAGCAGCGGGGCCAGGTGGGCAAGGCGGCCAACCAGGCCCGCCAGGCGCTCGAGGCCCTGATCACCGCCCGCACGCGGGAGCTGGAGGCCGCCGAGCTCGACATCCGCCTGGCCGCCGACCGCGTCGACGTCACCCTTCCCGGCGACCCCGTCCAGCCGGCCGGCCGCCTGCACCTGCTCACGGCGACGCGCCGCGAGATCGAGGACGTCTTCCTGGGGTTGGGCTTCACCGTCCTGGAGGGGCCCGAGGTCGAGCTCGTCCACTACAACTTCGACGCCCTCAACCACGCGCCCAACCACCCGGCCCGGGACCGCTCGGACACGTTCTACGTACGGCGGCCGGAGGCCGCAGGCGAGTCACCGGCTGCGGGGCCGGACGACCCGCGGAGCACGCTCGTCCTGAGAACCCACACCTCGCCCATGCAGATCCGCGCCATGGAGGCCCACCCTCCGCCGCTGTACGTCGTGGTCCCCGGCCGCGTGTACCGCCCGGACTCCGACGCCACCCACACCCCGCAGTTCCACCAGGTCGAGGGCCTGGCCGTCGACGAGGACGTCACGCTGGCCGACCTCAAGGGCACGCTGCTGG
>JBBJOB010000018.1:0-15201 GCA_037721455.1 Solirubrobacteraceae bacterium
AACAGCGTCTGGCGCATCGTCTCGTTGTGCTGGGCCTCGTGGCGGATGACCATCTCGAACAGCGTCCCGTCGCCCGGGCCCGTGCACTCGAGGACCTCCAGCGCTCGATCCCGCACCGCCACCATGTACTCACGTACCGCGCGACCGCGCAGGATCGGCAGGTCGCCGCGGACCGTGCGCGGCGTCTCGAAGGCGTCGTAGAGGGCAGCGAGGTCCCCGCGCAGCAGGTCCTCCCCGCCGTGGCGGTGCACAAGCCACAGGTCCTCGTGAGCGGCGATGTGCCCCAGGTCCCAGTCGAGCGGGCTCATGATGGGGTCGGGGGTCGCCTCGAGCTGCGCCTGAGTGAGGGGCGCCACGAGCTCGAAGGTCTGCCGGCGAGCGTGGTCGAGCGCGCAAGCGAGGTCCGGGGTGACACCCATCACGTGATCCCCGGGTACTGCGTCATGCCGCCGTCGACGAAGAGCGTGGTCCCCGTCACGTAGGAGGCCTCGTCGCCGGCCAGCCACGCCACCGCGGCGGCGATCTCCTCGGGCTTGCCCATCCGGCCCCAGGGGATCTGCTCCTCGACCTCAGCGCGCTTGCCGGCGTCGTCCACGAGCTCCTGATTGATCGGGGTCAGGATCGCCCCGGGCGCGACGCTCGCCACCCGGATGCGGTGCGCTGCGAGCTCACGGGCGATGGTGCCCGTGAACAGCTTCAGCCCGCCCTTGGTCGCGCAGTAGTGCGAGAAGCCCGGCCACGGGATCACTTCATGGACGCTCGACATGTTCACGATCACCCCGGGGGCCTCTGCGTTCACGAGCGCCCGGGCGAACTCGCGACAGCACAGGAAGGGACCGGTGAGGTTGACCGCCAGTACCGTCTGCCAGTCCTCGAGCTCCAGCTCGAGCAGCGGATGGGAGGACTCGACGCCGGCGTTGTTGACCAGCAGGTCGAGCGGGCCGCCACACGCTTCGTGTGCGGTGCGAAACAGCTCACCCACCTCGTCCTCCCGCGAGACGTCGGCCTCCACGGCGAGGGCCCGCCCACCCTTCGCCTCCACCTCGCGCACGACGGCGCCGGCCTCCGTCGCGTCACCCCGGTGGTTGACGATCACGTGCGCGCCCTCGAGCGCCAGGCGCAGGGCGGTCGCGCGCCCGATCCCCGATGCGCCCCCGGTGACCAGCGCGCGGCGACCGTGAAGCGGGCCGCTCATCCGAACCGTCCGCCGGGCCAGGGCGCGCCGGCGTAGCGCTCGAGCACCGGGCCGGCCGGCGCAGCGACCACGCTGAAGACGTCGCTGCGGATGACCGTGCCGGGGAACAGCCGCGCGAACGGGTCCTGGTCGAACAGGCGCGGGGACCGGGCGACCGTGATCGCGCCGCCGCAGTACACCTCGTCCAGCGCGAGGGTCGACAGGCACACCAGCTCGTCGCCCAGCAGCGGGATCCACCAGGCCAGCGCATCACGGCGCACCTGCTGAACCTCGGGCTGGTCGTACTGGATGCGTGCACTCTCGAGCGGCAGTGCGCAGACGTGGACCCATGCGCCGGGCACCGGGTCGCCCTCGAGGCAGCGGGCATCGATCTGGAAGCTCCGCCCTTCCCACGTGAACCCAGCCGAGCTCACGGCCCGTCGAATCCTTCGCGCACGGCCCGCGAGATCGTACGCATGTCCCGGCGCAGCTCCTGCATCGTCGCCCTTCCCCAGTACCAGTAGCCGGGATAGACGGCGTGGATCGTCAGATCGGGATGCAGCGTGAACGCCGTCGGGAGGTAGGGGTGGTGTGTCGTGTCGGTGGTCTCCTCGAGGCCCAGCCGCCCGAGCCACTGCCGTTGGGCGTCCGACAGGAACGTGAAGCGCGCGCCGAGGCCGGCGCGGAAGGCCGACTGCACCCCGGGCTCGTCGACGCTGACGACGACGATCCGCGTGTAGGCGACCTCGAACTCGTCCTGCAGGCCCGTGAGCTCGCGCAGGTAGCGCTGCTCCTTGGGGCACCACCACCCCCGCGAGAAGACGAGGACGACGGGGTCCCCGGCCGCGAGCTCGGAGAGCGTGCGCGCACGGCCGGTGTGGTCGGGCAGGTCGAGATCGGGGAAGCGCTCCCCGGGTTGCAGCGCGGTCATTGTCGTTCCTGTCGCTGGCGGGCTTGGTGGATGCTCCATGCGGCGTTGATGAGGCCGACGTGCGAGAAGGCCTGGGGGAAGTTGCCGATCAGGTCGCCGCTCGACGGATCGATCTCCTCGGCGAGCAGGCCCACGTCGTTCATCCTGGCGATCACGGCGGCGAAGATCTTCTCGGCGCGCTCGAGCTCTCCCGCCATGGCGAGCGCGTTGGCCAGCCAGAACGAGCAGATGACGAAGCCGCCCTCCACCGCCCCGGTCCACCGGCGGACGTGGCCGTCCTGCGCCAGCTCGCGCTCGATCGTGTCGATGGTCCGCCCCATGCGTGGATCGTCGGCGGGGAGGAACCCCGTGATCGCCATGAGCAGGACGCTGGCGTCCAGGTTGTCAGAGCGCAGCGCGCCCGTGTAGGCCCCGACCTCCTCGCTCCAGCCATCCCGCAGGACCGTCTCCTGCACGGCCGTGCGCTCTCGCGCCCACCGCTCGACGACCTCCTCGTCGGCGCCGATCAGCTCCGCGAGTCGCACACCGCGATCGAGCGCGACCCAGCACATCACCTTCGAGCTGAGATAGTGGCGCTCGCCCTCGCGGCCCTCCCAGATCCCGGCGTCGGTCTCCTGCCAGGTCGATGCGGCGGCGTTGACGAGCGCGCGCAGGAAGGCGGCCGTCCCGTCGCTCAGTGGCGCGAGCCGCTCGCGCAACGTCCAGGCCGCCTCGAGCACCTCGCCGTAGACGTCGAGCTGGCGCTGGCGCCAGGCGTCGTTGCCGACGCGCACGGGCTGGGAGTCGCGATATCCGGCCAGGTGGGGAAGCTGGCGCTCCGTGAGGTCGCGCTCGCCCTCGACGCCGAACATGATCTGCACGTCGGCGCGCTCGCTACCGCTCGACGCGGCCGCCGCCATCCAGTCGAAGTAGCGCGTCGCCTCGTCCGGGCAGGCCGCGACCCACAGGGCCTTGAGGGTCAGGCTCGCATCGCGAAGCCAGGCGTAGCGGTAGTCCCAGTTCCAATCCCCCCCGACGACCTCCGGAAGTGATGCCGTGGGAGCCGCGACGATCGCGCCGGTCGGCTGGTAGGTGAGCGCCTGCAGGACGAGCGCGCTGCGGCGCACGTGCTCGGCGTGAGCACCATCGTAGGCGTGGTTGGCGGCCCAGGAGCGCCACGCGCTGATGGTGTCCTCCAGAGCGGCGCGAACGTCGATGGCCTCGCCGCCGTCGGCGCTCATGCCCTGCTCGTGCTGAAGCGCGAACGCGAGCGAGCGCCCGGAGGCCAGCGTCACGGTCGCCTTGGCGCCGCCGTCGCAGGGCTCGAGCTCCGAGTCGCCACTCAGCAGCAGCGTGTCCGGCCCTCCCGTGCTCCGATGCCCACCGGGCACGGGCAGGAACCTCGGCACGACGAGCCCGTACTCCAGTCGCGGCTGCAGATCGATCTCCAGCGGCACCCGTCCGACCAGCCCCTCGACACGGCGGATCAGCGCGTGCGGCGCGCGCAGGCCGATCTCATGGCCGCGTCCGGGGCCGAGCACCATCGCGTCGGTGAGCCGCACGACGCCGCCGGTCGTGCTGAACGTGCTCTGCAGGACCATCGTGTCCTCGAGATACACGCGTTCGACCGCATAGGGCTCGCTGGGGCGGATCGACCAGTGCCCCGCGCCGGGATCGAGCAGGCGTGCAAAGGCGCTGCGCGAGTCGAAGCGTGGAGCGCACCACCAGTCGATCGAGCCGTCGCGGCCGACCAGGGCAGCCGAGTGACAGTCGCCCAGCAGCGCGTAGTCGCCGATCGCGGAGGCCATCCTCAGCTCGCCGCAGGGGGGTGCGCGGCCACCTCGACCCGGCCGTCCCCCGGGTGGCCGTAGATGCGCTCGACGCCCCAAGCCCAGAAGCGTCGGATGATGACATCGGCAACCGTCGCGCTCATGCGCTGATCGCTGTGTAGGCGCAACCGCTCGCGGCGGCGTAGACGGCGTGGTGGAAGGCGTCGGTGGCAACCTCGGCCGGCGGGCTCTGCCAGATCGGCGGGGCGACACCGAGCGCCGGCAGCATGACCAGTGAGGAGCCCCACACGGTGGCGAAGTGGGCTGTGGCCGCACCGACGGGCCCGAGCCCGCTCAGTCCGATGATGCCCCTCACCGCGCCCCAGCTCGTGCCGTAGCTCCAGTGCACGACGCTGGAGAAGCGCGCCTGCCCGGCGGAGTCGCGCGGCTGGATGCCGAGCACCTTCCCCGCAGCGTCGGCGGGAGCCGAGCTCGGGCCGCGGTCGCGCAGCTTGGCCTCGAGGGTGCTCGAAACCGTCATGACGGCGGTGCCGACGGCACCGGCCAAGAGGCCGCGGCCGGTGGCCTCGGCGAGATCACGAATCCTCAAAGGGATTCCTTCCATGGTGGAGGGCTGAGGACCGGACCGAGACTGCCGGGCACTCCTTACAACCCTCGAAACAGCCTCACCCCACGCAAGGCCCGGTGTCCACCCCCCCGCCGACGCCGTCCAGCGTCTCCTCGACGATCCCGTTGGGGACGCCGTAGCCGCCGCGGACGTCGCCGCCGACGCTCGTGGCGAAGATGGTGGTGACGACATCGCCGTCGGCGTTCAGCGCGGGGCCGCCCGAGTTGCCGGGACGGATGATCCCGCGCACGATGGTGATGCGCCGCCGGATCGGCCCGCGACCGTAGGCGTCCTGGGTGCGCGACGTGACGGTCTCCCCGACCCGTCCGGCGCGGATGTCGAAGGGCCCATTGCCCGGGAAGCCCAGGATCGCCGCCTGGCTGCCCGGGTCGACGTCGGGCTCGAAGTCCAGCGCCGGAGCGTCGAGCCCGTTGACCTCGAGCACCGCCACGTCGTTCTCGGAGTCGAAGGCCACCGGGGTGGCCGCCAACTGCGGCCCGTCGCCACCCATCTGCACCGTGGCGTCCTCGACGCCGGCGACGACGTGGGCGTTGGTGACGATCAGCCCGTCGCCGGCCGCCCAGCCGCTGCCCACGACGCCCAGCCCGCAGGCGGTGCCCTCGATGCGCGCGACGCTGTCGCGCGTGCCGGTGACGTCGCCGTCGCCGGCGATCGCCTCCCGAGGCGCAGGGAGGTCGGGCGCGGGGCCGTCGATCTCCGGCAGCGGGTCGAGCCGCGCGAGCGCGTTGAGGATGGGCCCCGAGGGCGGCAGCACGTCGTTGAGCGACTGCAGGATGCTCGATCGCTGCACGTCGGCGCGTATGACCGCGGCGCCGGGCAGGTTGAGCGCGGCCGCGCCGGCGACCCAGGCCAGCCCGAGCCCCAGCACCGCGCACAGCGCGGCGCCCAGCAGCCCGTCGAAGACACCCAGCGCCCCGCCCAGGCGCCCCTGTAGCCGGGCGCCCGCGCCCTCGAACACGCCGGCCAGGATGGCGCCCAGGATCACCGCGCCGACCAAGCCGAACAGCGGCGAGTAGGGGGAGCTCGAGGCGCCGTCGAGCAGCAGCGGGGCGATCCGCCCGCCCGCGAAGGCGCCCAGGGCGAAGCCGCCGAGGGCAAGCGCCCCGGCGACGAATCCCCGCGCGAAGCCGATGATGGCCAGCAGCGCTACGAACACCACAATTCCCCAGTCGAGCAGCGTCACGCCGCCCATCCTGCCCTACCGGGCACCTTTTCTCCCGGCGGCGGAGACCCTACCGGGTGGTCGGGCCCCCTCCTGCGCCATGATGTGCCTGCGAATGCGCCATTCAGGCAGCTCCCTGCGCCTGTCCGACGTGCTGGCCCGCCACATCGCGCCCGCCGCGCTGGTCGCACTGGCCGCCTTCGCCGTCGGCGCAGCGCTGGGCGCCGCCCATGTGCCCGCCGAGCGCGAGGTCGCCCAGCGCTATCTGGAGGCCTGGCAGCGCGGCGACCACGCGACGATGCACGGCCTGCTCACGCCCGAGGCGCGGCGCGCCGTCGGGCCGCAGCAGTTCCAGACCGCCGTGCGCGGCGCTGCGAGCACCGCCACGGCCACGGGTCTGGAGTTCGACGACCTCGAGCTCGCCGACGGCACGGTCAGTGCCTCGGCCGCCGTGCCCACCCGCGTCTTCGGGGACCTGGCCCTCGAGCTACGCCTGGCCGTGGAGGAGGTCGACGGCGAGCAGCGCATCGCCTGGCGCCCCCACCACGCCTTCCCCGGCCTGCGCCCCGGCGAGCGCCTCACGCGCGACACGCGGCTCCCCGAGCGCGGGGCGTTGCTGGCCCGCGACGGCACGCAGCTCGCCGCGGGGCCGCTGCGCACCTCGGAACTGGGCGTCGCGGCGGGCCCGGTGGTCGGCGGGCTGGGCGCCATCCCCCCCGAGCGCGCCGCCCGCCTGCGCGCGCTGGGCTGGCCGGACGATGCGCAGGTCGGCGTCAGCGGGCTGGAGCGCGCCTTCGACGAGCGCGTGGCCGGCCGGCCCGGGGGCAAGCTGCTGGCCGGCGACCGCGTCCTGGCCTCAGCCCGGCCGCAGCCCGGCGAGGCGGTGCGCACCTCGGTCTCCGTGGCGGTGCAGCAGGCCGCCGTCGAGGCGCTGGCCGGGCGCCTGGGCGGCATCGTGGCGCTCGACCCCGCGACCGGAGAGGTGCTGGCCAGCTCGGGCATCGGCCTGGACGGGCTGCAGCCACCGGGCTCCACCTTCAAGGTCGTCACGCTGGCCGGCGCCCTGGAGGCGGGCATCACCGAGACCGGCCGCCGCTACGACCCCATGACCTCGGCCACGCTGGAGGGTGTCGAGCTGCAGAACGCCGACGGCGCCCTGTGCGGCGGGACGCTCGTGGAGACCTTCGCGCAGTCGTGCAACTCCGTCTTCGCGCCGATGGGAGCGGAGCTCGGCGCGGAGCGTCTGGTCGAGGCGGCTGAGGACTTCGGCTTCAACGCCCCGCCGGGCGTCGACGGCGCGGCCGTCTCCACCCTCCCGCCGGCGGACGAGATCGGCGACGACCTGGCGGTGGGCGCCACCGCCATCGGCCAGGGCCGTGTGCAGGCCACGGCCCTGCAGATGGCGCTGGTCTCGGCCGTCATCGCGCGCGGGGGCGTGCTGCCCCAGGCCAGCTTCGTGGTCGGCGGCTCGGGCGTCGCGGGCAAGCGCACCATTCCCGCCGAGGTCGCGCGCACCGTGGAGCGGCTGATGGTCGCCGTCGTGGAGGACGGCACCGGCGCCGCCGCGGCCATCCCCGGGGTGCGGGTGGCCGGCAAGACCGGCACGGCCGAGCTGCGCGCCACCCAGGGCCAGTGCCCGCCGGTGTGCGGCAGTGACCCCACCGACACCAGCGCCTGGTTCCTCGCCCACGCGCCGGCCGGGGACCCCGAGGTCGCGGTGGCCGCGCTGCTGGTGCAGGGGGGCAGCGGCGGGGAGACAGCGGCACCGGCCGCCGCGGAGGTGCTGCGCGCGGCGCTCAGACGTCCAGGCTGATCTCGGCCTCGGCCGGGTCGGTCTCCGGGCCCTCGATGATGAGCTCGAAGGGCCGGTTCTGCAGCGACGAGATCGGGACCTTGAAGAGGATGAGTCCGCCGCCGATGGGCCCCTCGTCAGCGGGGCTTCCCAGCCGTGGGATGAGGTCGCCGGAGGGCACGAGCACCGGCTCTTCCACCGGCCATGCGTACTGGTTCTCGGGGCCCAGCGGGAGCGGGAAGAACTCGTTCTCCTGGCTGTCGACGACCTCGAAATGGGTCGCCGTGGGCTGCGGCTGGTCGCTGGGGTTGTTGGCCCGCAGGAAGATCGCGAACCACGCCTCGTCGGGCTCGAGATCCTGGCGCCCCGCCGGGAGCCCGCTCAGGTAGGGCTCGTCGGCGGGGTCGGAGGGATTGAGCTGCCGCGAGGCCTGCACCTGATACTGCAGCTCGCTGAGGTCGACGTAGATCCCCTCCGTCTCGGCCTCGAGAACCTGGTCGGGCCGACCACAGGCGGCGAGGACCAGGGCGGCAAGCGCCACGAGCAACAGGAGGGCGGGGCGGCGCAGGCGCATCGGGCCGGGCAGTCTAGTGGTCGCGGGGACGGCCACGAGGGAGCCGGGGCTCACACGTGCGCGTCGAAGCGAAACGCGCTGGCCGGCTTGCGGGGGCCGCCGGCGATGGTGGCCCGCCGGCCGCGCTCGCGGTCATCCTCGGTGATCGCGCGCAGGCGGCGCAGTGCCTTGCGCCAGCCGCGCTTGGCCCAGGCCCGCTGGCCGAGCGCCTCGGACAGGCGATCGGTGGCGGTGGCGGCAGCGGTCTGCGCGGTGACCTCGACGCGTGTGATCCCGTCTGCGCCACTCTCCAGCGACCACACGGTCATCGAGCCGATGCGGTTGAACATGCCACCACGGCCTTGGGCCACGATCCGCCGCGGCGGATCGACCTCGACCAGCGCCATGTCCGCCCAGCCATAGCGGGTGAGGCGCCGGGTGCCCTTGAAGCGCGCTCCCGCTCCCCTGCCGTAGCTGTCCTCGCGGGTCAGGCGCCAGTCCGTGAGGAAGTGGTCGCAGAACTCGGGGTGGTTGGCCACGTCGGCGAGGTAGTCGAACAGCTCCTCGCGTGGCCTGGCGATGTCGATCGAGACGGTCACGGGGTTCATGGCGCCCGCGAAGTCTAAGGAAGCGTCAGGCAACAAGTGCGTACTTGTTGGTTGACGCTTCCAGTGTCGGCGCGGGACGCTCAGGCCGCGCGGCGCAGACGGACCGTGAGTCCGTGCTCGCCATGGCGCACCAGGCGCGTGGCCTGGGGTTGGTCGCGGCGCAGCACCCGGCACAGTTCGCACACCACGAGATCGGTGCGCGACCGGCCTGCGGCACCGGCAGGCCCCTCATACAGGTGCACCCGCTCGCCGACCAGCGGCGTGCGCCCGCAGTCGTCGCAGCGGTGGCGACCCGCCTCCAGCGCGCCCACCCCCTTGCGCAGGAGCTCGCGCTCGAGGTCGGCCTCATCGATGGTGGCGTCAGCCGTGCGCATGGCGGCGAGGTTCGGCGCACGACGGTGGACTCCTGCCGTGAGGCGTTTTGCGCTTCGGCGATCGTCGGGTACGGTTGCACTCCCCAGGTCGCGGAGGGAGAGAGCCTCATGCTGGATTCACTCGTGTCGGGCACGCTCGCCGGCACCGGATCGTTCCGTTGTCAGCGCTGCGGTCACGTCGTCACGCTGGCCGCCCAGGACACGCTGCCCGAGTGCCCGGGCTGCGGCGCCCACAGTTTCGAGCGCGCCTCGCTGTTCGGGCCCACGCGCTTCTCGCGCGCGGAGGCCCACGAGCCGGCGCCCCAGGAGGACACCTCCTGGCTGGAGGGTGCGCGCGGGGAGATCACCTCCACCGGGGTGCACATCGCCTGGCAGGACCACGGCACGACCCATGTCGTCGCGCTCCACAAGGAGTGGACGCGGATGGGCCGCAGCCTGGCCGCCGACGTGCGCTTCGACGACCCGACCGTGTCGCGACGCCATGCGCTGGTCGTGCGCGGACCCGATGGGCTGCGCGTCCTCGACGACCGCTCGCTCAACGGCGTCTTCGTCAACGGGCAGCGGGTCGAGTCGCACGCTCTTGCCGACGGCGACGAGCTGGTGGTGGGTCGCTACCACCTGCACGTTCTCGAGGTCACCGCGATCGACCTCGCCGTGCGCCGCGGCACACCGCACGCCTCGATCGGCTAGCGGCGGCATTCGAGGTACGCGCGGTTCCGGCGGGTGAGCCGGCGCCGGCGGTAGCCTGACCGCCATGGGCGTCGTAATCGCCGTGCTCTCGCAGAAGGGCGGGACCGGGAAGACCACCACGGTCCGCACGCTGGCCGACGTGCTGCGGCGCGTCGGCCTCGACGTGCTGGCCGTCGATCTCGATCCACAGGGCAACCTGTCGGACTACTTCGACGTCGACCCCGACGCCTCGCCCTCCATCGCCGACGTGTTGGCCGGGCGGGCCGCGGCAACCGGGGCCGTGCACGGGGGCGTCATCCCGTCCAACCTCCAGCTCGCCGAGGCCGAGCTGGCCATCGCCGGGAAGATGGGCCGCGAGCTCATCCTGCGCAAGGCGCTCAAGGATGTGCGGGAACGCCACGACGTGGTCCTCATCGACTGCCCGCCCAACCTGGGCCTGCTGACCGTCAACGCGCTCGTGGCCGCCGACCACGCGCTGCTCACCGCCGAGGCGCAGTACTTCGCCCTGCAGGGTGTGGAGCAGGCGCTGGAGGTCATCACTCTGGCCCGCGACGGGCTCAACCCCGACCTCGAGTGGCTCGGCGTGGTGTTCACCATCGCCGACCTGCGCACGAAGCACTCACGCGAGGCGCTGGAGTCGCTGCGCGAGCACGTCGGGGACAAGCTCTTCACCGCCAGCATCCGCCAGTCGATCGCCTACGCCGAGTCGGCGGAGCGCGCCGTATCGATCCTCGACCACCGCCCCGACCTGGGAGCCGACTACGTGGCACTGGCCGAAGAGGTCCTCGACCGCCTCGGGCTCACCGCATCGCTCCGTCGCGTGCGCTCGCTGGCTGAGGAGATGGCGGCGGCATGAGCCTGCGCGGCGCCGCGATCGTCGGAGCGCTGCTCGTGGCCACCGCACTGGCCGGGTGCGGCACAGGCGACGAGGCCCCCGGCCTCATCCGTCCCATGCCCGCCCAGGTAGCAACGCCCGAGCTGGAGCGGCCGCCCCCGCCCGCGCCCGTCTCGGCGCGCCTGACCCGGTCGACCATGCTGCGCGACGCCCCCGGCGGCAGGATGCTCACCGGCCTGACCCGGCGCACCGAGTTCGACGGCGCGTCGGTGCTGGCGGTGGCTCGCCGCGAGGGCGACTGGCTGGGCGTGCGCGCGCCCCAGCGCCGGGACGGGAAGCTGGGGTGGATCCCCGCTGACGCGGCGGAGCTGGAGCGCCAGCCCTACCGGCTGCGCATCGACCTCTCCGACCGCGAGCTGGTGGTCGTGGACACCGAGGACCAGGAGGTGGTGCTGCGCGCCACCGTGGCTGTCGGCAGGCCGGGGAACGACACGCCGACCGGGACCTTCGGCGTCACCGATCGCATCGAGCCCGAGACGGACACGGGCCCCTACGGCTGCTGCATCCTGGCCCTCTCGGGCCGCCAAGCCAACCTGCCCCAGGGCTGGGGCGGAGGCGACCGCCTGGCCATTCACGCCACCTCGAACGAGGCCTCGGTGGGCACCGCGGCGAGCACAGGCTGCCTGCGCGCGACCGAGGAGACCATGCGCGAGCTCATGGAGATCATCCCGCTCGGCGCGCCGGTCAAGATCGTGGACTGAACGAGGGCGGCCCCGCGCCGCCTTCACCGATCCCAGCATCCGCGGCGCAGGATGTCGCGCAGTGGTGAACGCATGATCAACAACGAGAGGACTCCATGCGCCGCACCCTGACACTGATCCTTGCCGTCGGCTCCCTGGGCATCGCGGCCTGTGGCGGGGACGAGGAAGAGACGACCGCACCGCCCGCCGACAGCGGCGCCACCGGGATGACCGAGCCGGCCCAGCCCGAGCCGGTGGCCGACATCGAGATGCTGACCGGCGTGGACACCGCGGTCGCGCTGGATGCCGGCTTCGTCGAGGCCCTCGAGAGCCTCAGCCTGACGCCCGCTCCTGTAGGCGACGGCGAGATCACCGACGAGGGCTCGGCCGTGTTCCCGATCACCGGGGGCGACGTGACCTACTTCGAGCCGGGCACGGTGAGCCCGTACGTCCAGGGCCTCATCGAGCACGAGGGCTCGGGCCTGAGCCTGACCTCCGCCGACGGCACCGTTGTCGAGCTGACCGACTTCGAGGTCGACCCCGGCGCATCCGAGCTGACAGGCACCGTGACGGTCGACGGCGAGGTCTCCGCCGAGTCCGCCCCGCTGTTCTTCCTGGACGGTGGGACGCTCGAGCCGCTCGAGGTCATGGAGGCCGACGGCACCGCCGTGCTCCAGGGCACGACCGTCGAGCTCAAGGCCGAGGCCGCCGAGCTGCTCAACGACACGTTCGGCGTCGACGCCCTCGAGGAGGGCCTGACCATCGGCGTCGCGACCATCACGGTCGCGCTGCCCGAGGGTTAGCCGACCGACCGTCCCCGGCCCTCGCGGCCGGGGACGGGGCCGGGGACGGGCGCACGCTGCGGCCGCGCCTCAGTCTCAGTGCAAGGGCGCCGCCGCGCCGCGCGGCAGCGTCGCCGGATCGGTGGTCGCCCTGTAGGCCCCCGGCGCCAGCTCTACCTCGCGCTCCTCGCCGCCACCTGGGGCGACCGGGCGCTGGCGACGCGACACGTCCGCTCCGCGCTCGTGCGGACCCGCGCGATGGACGCACCGCTGCTCACGGCCGAGCTCGAGGAACGCCACCACCACCTCCTCACGCCGTAGCCCGCCCGGCCCTGATCATGTCCGACACTCCGCCACCAGGCCCGACCGACCACGACGAGGCGCTGCTCCAGCACCTGCGCGAGCTGGCACGCGAGCGCGACGCGGTGCCCGAGCACGTGACGGCAGCGGCGCGATCAGCGCTGGGCGCCGGCGCCAGCACTCGCGTGTCCGCGCGCATCGACACCGAGCCGGCCGGCGGATGAGCGACAGGCTGGTTCTACAGCTCGCGCACCGCGGCCCCGTGGGGCTCGAACGGGACCCGCATGACGTCGGCCCAGCCGTCGGTCTCGCGGCGCAGGGTCTCGGTCAGGCCGCCGGTCTGCTGGAAAAGGCTCCACACCATCACCGTGGGGCCCGCGCCGGAGACCGTGGCCCCCAGCGCTCCCAGCTCCCGGGCGCGCTCCAGCAGCGCCGCCGAGCGCGGGTAGAGATGGGCCCGGTAGGGCTGGTGCAGCCGGTCGTACAGGCTGCGCGAGACCATGTCCCAGTCGCCGCGCTCCAGGCCCAGGGTCAGCAGCGAGGCGTGGGCCAGGTTGTGCACCGCATCGGCCATCGGCACCTCCCGGGGCAGCGCCTGTCGCGCCTCCCTTGTGCGCACCGGCTCCTGCGGGACGACGAGCACGGCCTCGAGCTCCGGGGGCGGGGCCAGTCGCACCGGCCCGCCGGGGACGCAGATGACCACGCCGCCCATCAGGGCAGCCGCCGCGTTGTCGGGGTGACCCTCCAGCGCCGTCGCCTCGGCCAGCACGTCGGCGTCCAGCTCGAACATGGAGTCGGCGGCCAGCAGGCCGGCAACGTACGCCGCTGCGCTGCTCCCCAGCCCGCCCGAGAGCGGGACGGTCGAGCGGATGGCGAAGGTGAAGTCGTCGGGCGGGTGCAGCGCGGCGAAGCCGCGCACGGCGAGGTTGCGCCGGTCGCGGGCAACGGCCAGGTCGGTCTCCACGGCGAAGCTCCCGGTCTCCACGACCTCCAGCTCGACGTGCAGCGCCAGGGCGGCGGCGAAGGCGTCGAAGCCCGGCCCCAGGTTGGCCGTCGAGGCGGGCACCCGGACGAGGCGGCGGCGCTGCACTAGTGGTTCCTCTCCGGAGGGGCCACTAGTGGTCGTCACCGGGGGCGGCCACTAGCTGGCGCGTGCGGTCGGCGCGGTCGCCTCCGCCATGACGGCGCGCTCCACGGCCAGCAGCTCAGGCTCGCAGGGCACGACGGCCCCGGCCTGGTCCAGCGCGGTCTGGGGATCCTTCAGCCCGTGGCCGGTCAGCACGCAGGCCACCGAGCGCGCGTCGCCCGGCCCGTACGCCAGCAACCCGGCCACCGAGGCGGCGCTGGCGGGCTCGCAGAAGATTCCCTCGCGAGAGGCCAGGAACCGGTAGGCGTCGAGGATCTGCTCGTCGCTCACCGCTCGCACGGCGCCACGGGAGGCGGTGAAGGCGCCCATGGCCTCCTCCCAGCGCGCCGGGTTGCCGATGCGGATGGCGGTGGCCACGGTCTCGGGGTGGGCCACGCGCGCGCCGTGAACCAGCGGCGCGCTGCCTGCGGCCTGGAAGCCGAACATGCGCGGCGCGCGTGGGTGGGCGGGGTCGTATTCCTGGAAGCCCTTCCAGTAGGCGGTGACGTTGCCCGCGTTGCCCACGGGGACGCACAGGGCGTCCAGCTCGCCCAGCTCGTCGAGGATCTCGAAGGCAGCGGTCTTCTGGCCCTCCACGCGGAAGGCGTTGATCGAGTTGACCAGCGCGATCGGATGCGCCTGCACCAGCTCGCGGACCAGCGCGAGGGCCTCGTCGAAGCTGCCGCGCAGCGCCACGACCCGCGCCCCGTGCATGAGAGCTTGGGCGAGCTTGCCGGTGGCGATGCGTCCCTCGGGGACGATGACCGCCCCGCGCAGGCCGGCACGCGCCGCGTAGGCGGCGGCGCTGGCCGCGGTGTTGCCCGTCGACGCGCAGATGACCGCCTCGGCGCCCTCGCGCACGGCGGCCGACACCGCGCAGGTCATCCCACGGTCCTTGAACGATCCCGTGGGGTTGGCGCCCTCGAGCTTCAGCCACACTTGGGCGCCGACGCGCTCGGACAGCGCCGGAGCCTCGACGAGCGGAGTCGAGCCCTCCCCCAGGCTTACGACCGGGTCGCCGGCGGCGAAGGGGAGCTGCTCGCGGTAGCGCTCGATCAGCCCGGACACCCCGCGGACCCTACGCCAGAGGGCCGCGGGTATCAGGTTTCGCCTTCGGTCCTCTCAAGTTCGGAGAAGGCTTTCGCCTTCGGTCCTCTCAAGTTCGGACCTCCGGCGACGTTACCCCTTGAGCTTGCCGGCCATCTTGTCGCCCAGGCTCTGCTTGGGCTCGGCGCCGAGCTGGCTCATGATGCCCAGCTCGTCGGTGCTGCCCCAGCGCTCGACGATCTGGGCGTTCTCGAAGCGTCCGATCTGCACGCCGCGGACCTCGACCTTCTTCCCGGTCGGCGCGATGCCCTGGAACTCGCCCTCGTGGGTGCCGGTCAGCGTGTAGGCGATGACCACGTGGGCGTCGTCGGCGACCATGTGGGCGGGCTCGATGTGGGCGTCGGGGAACGCGGCGCCAAGCGTCTTGAAAAAGGCGCGAAAGCCCTCACGACCGAGCCCCTGACCAGACGCCGGGTCGTGGTCGACGGCGTCCTGCGCGAAGAGCTGGTCGACTCCGGCGTCCAGGTCGCCGGAGTTGATCTTCTCGGCGGCCTGCTCCTGCGTGGCGATGTTGGCTTCTCGGGACATGGGGTCTCCTTCGTCGTTTGACGCGCGCGAAACCCTGGCGTTCCCCGGCGAGCACCGGAGAACACACGAGGAGACGACGCTCACGCGCCAAGGGCACGGATC
>JBBJOB010000202.1:0-4180 GCA_037721455.1 Solirubrobacteraceae bacterium
GCCTCGGGCAGCGGGTAGGTGCCCTCGTACTCGATCGGGTTCTGGGTGGCCACGACCAGGAACGGGTCGGGCAGCGGGTGGGACACCCCGTCGACGGTGACCTGGCGCTCCTGCATGGCCTCCAGCAGGGCGGCCTGGGTCTTGGGCGGCGTGCGGTTGATCTCGTCGGCCAGCACGAGGGCATGGAAGACCGGCCCGGGCCGGAAGGCCAGCTCCCCGCCGCGCAGGGTCTGCGAGCCGGTGACGTCTGATGGCAGCATGTCGGGGCTGAACTGGATGCGCCCGAAGTCCAGGCCCAGCGCCCGCGCGGTGGCCCGGGCCAGCAGTGTCTTGGCCACACCGGGCGGGCCCTCCAGCAGCACGTGGCCGCCGACGGCCATCGCGCCCAGCAGCGCGCGCAGGACCTCCGCCTGGCCGACCACCACACGCCCGACCTGCTCGGCCACCCGCTCGTAGAGCTCCTTCACGCCGTGCTCCTCTCGTTCGTCGTCGTGCCGCTCAGGCTCAGGGTGGCCAGCGCCTGGCCGGCAGCCAGCGCGCCCTCCTCGCCGCCCGGTCCTCGTCCCGCGACCGCGGCGGCCTCCTCGTCGGCCAGCCCGAGGCGCCGTCCGGCGGCCTCCATCTCCTCGTCGTCGGGCTCGGGGCCCAGCGCGGCGCGCCGCGCGACCGTCCGCCGGGCCGCGTCGCGCACCGGCGCCACCGCAGCGTGGGGGTCGCGGGTGCGCCGCAGCGTGCGCGCGAGCGCGGCGACGTATGCCCCCCGCGGGGGGACGACC
Organism: Solirubrobacteraceae bacterium; assembly: GCA_037721455.1. Lineage (GTDB taxonomy): Bacteria > Actinomycetota > Thermoleophilia > Solirubrobacterales > Solirubrobacteraceae > Siliceabacter. Next base: position 777 of record JBBJOB010000202.1, read on the forward strand.
GTGGGGTCGGGCTCTTCGGCCGGCCCCAGACGGCGCACGTTGGCCGCCACCCACACCAGCGCCGCGAGCGCCAGACCGATCAACGCGGCCTGCCAGCGGCCCGGCAGCGCGGCCAGGCCCGATGTCGGAACGAAGCCGTGGACGGACTCCAGGAAGGCGACTGGGCGGCCGGGCTCCCCTGCGAGCCCGAGACTGAGCGCTGCGTTGTCGGCGCGATCCAGGAGGCGGTTCTGCACCGGCGAGGCGTCGGCCAGCAGGGCGGCGCGCCCCTCGCCGCGGTCGGCCACGACCAGGAGGGCCTCGTCGGCGGTCCCGCCACCCAGGGCGGGCACGGCGCGGCCTGCCGCGGTCCACGCGGCCTCGCCCGCGCTGGCGACCTCGCGCACGCCGGCGACCTCGGATACCTGACCCGCCCGACCCAGCATCCGCACCTCCCGCGGGGCCGGACCGCCGGAGCGCTGCGCCCCGGCCAGCGCCTCGGCCAGGGCCTCGCTGCCCTGCCCGCCCGCGACCAGCCGACCGCCGCGCTCCACGAAGCGCACCAGCGCCCGGACGTCCTCGGGCTCCAGCACCCGGGGGTCGAGGACGACCAGGGTCTGGCGCGGGTCGGGCGCCCGCTCGGCGGGCGCCTCGCGCACCCGGCGCACGGGCCGGCCGGTGTCCTCCAGGACGCGCGCCCAGGCCTGCAGGCCCAGCGGCTGGGTGGCGTAGGAGGAGGACGGCGGCCCGGTCGGCGGTGGGTCGATCTCCTCGAGCGCGAAGCCCAGCGCGTTGAGGGCGACGACGACGGCCACGAGGCCCAGGGCAACCCGCCCGCCGCGGCTGTGGGGCAGGAGGCGGTTCACGAGGCCACCCCGCGAGGCCGTGCCGCGAGGCGGCAGCGCCTCACCGCGCGCTCCCCGCCGCCGGGCGCTCGCCGACCTCTTGCCGCACACGCGGCCAGCCCTCCCGGGCGGCCGCGACGTCGTCGCCCTGCGCCGCACGCCCACCGTAGGCCACCTCCTCGAAGCGCCGCGCCAGGCCCGTGAACGTCGGGGAGCGCAGGCGACGCTCGAGCTCGGCCATGCCCGTGGAGGCCCGCGCGGGCACGAGGTCGCGGGCGGCCAGGTCGGCCACGCCGGCACGGAAGCGCAGGCGCAGGGCGGCCCCCAGGTCGCCGCGGGCCTCGGCCTCCTCTGCGGCGCGCAGCAGCGCCCGCGGATCGCCCTCGTGGGAGACCCGGCGCTCGCCGTGGGCGGCGCGCTCCGCACGCGCCGCGCGGCGCACGCTGCGACTCGCGGCCGCGCCGGCCGCGAGAAGGACCAGCGCGGCGAGCAGGGCCCAGGTCGTGAGCTCCCCGCCCGGCACCAGACCCGCGAGCCAGGCGAACGCGTCGTCGAGCAGGTCGGCGAGCGTCTCGAGTGGGCTGCGCAGTGGCCGGGGCACGCCGCCTTCGTCGTACTCGCGCCCGTCCAGCTCTGCAGCTGCCAGGGCTCTGGCCGCGTCCGCGTCGGGGACCTCGCTCGAGCCCGCGCCCGCGGGCGACGCGCAGGCCAGGGCGACGAGCACGGCGGCCAGCAGGGCCGCCGCGCGGCCCCGCCGCGGGGTCACCGCTGCGGTGGCGGCTCCGCGCCGCCGGGCGGGGCCCAGCCGGGTGGGACCTGGGTGCCAGGCGACGGCGACCCACCGCCCGCTGGCGCGGGGGGCCCCTCGGTACCCAGGCTCTGGGCCAGCAGCTCGAGGTCCAGCCCCTCCTTGCGCACCCGCTGGTCGAAGAAGACGATCGCCACGATGGCCGCCTGCAGCGGGGTGCTGATCGCGTAGCCCACGATCGAGGCGAGCCCAGTGAGCACGGCGACGGCGAGCAGCGAGTCGACGAAGAGGACCGGTAACAGGAAGACAGACTGCACGATGCCGGCGATCACGGCGACCAGGATGAACCCGACGAGCTGCACCCCGAAGACCGGCCACCAGCGGCCGCGCACGAGCTGGAACGAGCGTTTCAGGGCGCCGGCCCCCCGCACGCCCTCCACGAGCGCGGCGGGAAAGCTCAAGTTCCATGCGAACATCAGGAAGATGCCCGGAATCAACAGGGCCATGAAGCCCAGCACGACCCCGAGCACGTAGAGCACCGTGATCCACAGCAGCGGCCCGAGGCGCGCGACGGCGAAGCGCACCGAGGAGCGCCAGTCGGGCTGGGTGCCCAGATAGGCGTCGGCCACGGCCTTGAAGCAGGCGGCGATGGTCAGAAGCACCATCAGACCGGTCAGCACGCCCGACACGATCTGACCGGCCACCAACACGCCGACGTCCTCGTTGGTCACGGGGCTGAAGGCGGGGTCCTGGCTCGTCTGGGGACCGAAGAACGCATCCTCGGTGGTGAAGTTGTCGGGGAAGGCCGAGAACAGCACGATCGTTGCGAAGATCTGCACGGGCACGACGACGACCAGCGTGGCCGTCATCAGCGGCCGCCAGTGGGTGAAGCACAGGCGGAAGGCCGCGTCGAGGATCTCCCCCACCCCGCGGGGTCGCAGCTGCATCGGCTGTGGACCCTGGGTGCTCATCGACGCGGCCATCCTCGCAGGTCTGCCGGGCGACATCGCCTTGGTCCATCATCGCCCGCCCTCACCCTCCGAGCCCCGAACTGGACCCGGCCGCGGCCGCGCGCTCCTCGATGACCCGGTCCACCAGGCCGTAGCCCACCGCCTCGTCGGGCGCGAAGAACCGGTCGCGCTCCATGTCGGCGTTGATCCGCGCGCGGTCCTGGCCCGTGTGGAGGGCGTAGAGCTCCTCCACGCGCTCGCGCAGCGCGAGGGTCTCGCGAGCGTGGATCTCGATGTCGGTGGACTGCCCCTGGAAGCCGCCCGAGGGCTGGTGGATGAGGATGCGCGCGTTGGGCAGCGCGAGGCGCTTGCCCGGCGCCCCGGCGGCCAGCAGCAGCGACCCCATGGACATCGCGATCCCGCAGCAGATCGTGGCCACGTCGCAGCGCACCCAGCGCATCGCGTCGTAGATGGCCAGGCCGGCGTAGACCTGGCCTCCGGGGCAGTTGACGTAGAGCGAGATGTCCTTGCGGTCGTCGACGGCGACGCCGCGGGCGTGGTCTTCGCGCGCTCGCGGATCCGACCCGCCGCCAGGTCGTGCGGGCCCTGACCGAGCGCGAGACGGTCACGGCGTCCTCCCTGGCCGGCGAGCTGCCGATGAGCCGCCAGGCCGTGGCCAAGCACCTCGCGCTGCTCGACGAGGCCGGCCTGGTCGCGGGCGAGCGCGCCGGGCGCGAGACCCGTTACCACCTCACCCCCGGTCCGCTCTCGGACGCCATGGGCTGGATGGCCGACGCCGGCGCGCGCTGGGACGGCCGCCTGGCACGGCTGCAGCGCAGGCTCGAGAAGTAGCGTCGCGGCCGTCCGGGACACTGCGCTGAT
>JBBJOB010000019.1:0-15142 GCA_037721455.1 Solirubrobacteraceae bacterium
TCAGCCGGCCGAAGGCGCCTGCTCGCGCATGCCCTTGACGGCCGCGGCTATCTGCTCGCTCTCGAGCACGTCGACCATCACCCCGATCTGCTCCTCGAAGACGTCCTCGGGGATCTGGCTTCGAAGCTCGTCCTCGAGCATGTGGTACACGGAGAGGCCCAACTGGACCTCGGCCAGGGCGCCTGCGTAGGTCGGATCGCCGAGCACTAGCGTCTCGGCTGCGATCTCTGCGCTCTCGGGGTCCGGCGCGCCCAGAACCACGAGCAACTGCTCGGGCCCGTGCTCGTCGGCGAGGCGCTTGATCTTCTCCTGACTACCCAGGTCCATGGCCCCCGAGGCCGTTCAGACGAAGCACTCCGTGGACGAGAACGCCACGTTCCCGCCGGCGCTCTCTATGCACTTCACGATGGCGGGGCCCGCGATACCGTCGCGTTCGCCCAAGGCGACCACCTGCTTGCCTTCGAACATGGGAGCTAACTCACCTCCTCTTCCGTCGTCTTGAGGTTCTCATCCAGCCACTGGTTGAGCTGCTTGGGGCTGATCGTACTCTGCGAGAGGCGCGCCATCTCCTCGCCGTCGCGCATCAGCAGGAAGGTGGGAAGTCCGTGGACGCCCAGGTTGATGCATGCGCGTCTGGCCTTCGGCGCCTCCAGCTTGACGACCCGCAGCTCGTCCGCCCGCTTGTCGGCCAGCTTCTCGACGTGGGGCATGAGCTGGAGGCACGGCTTGCAGTCGGGTCCCCAGACGTCGACGAGGACGGTCCCGCTCTCGATCAGCTCGTCGAAGTTCTCCCGCGTCGCCTCGATCGGCTCTGCCATTGAAATCATCCTCCCTCGTGGTTGTTGGCCTCCAGCAGCACGCTCATGCCGTCCGAGGACTCCGACATCCGTCCCAGGAAGAGGCTGCCCTTGGCGATGAGCTGTACCCGCTGCGCCGCTGCGCTCGTGAGCCGCGCGTGAGCGTGGGGGAGATAGCACAGCGCCGAGGCGATGTGCCCCTGCGTCGGCGCGAACCCCGGCATCCCGTGCTTGGCGACGAACGCGCCGATGTCCTCGCGCGCGAGCTCCCCGCGACGAACCGCCAGCGCGGCGATCGTCTTGTAGTTGCGCTGGGCCACGTCTCCCGAGCCCTGCGGCTCGGTGATCTCCGGGTTGTGCAGCTCGGTGGCGTAGTCATCGACCTCGAGCGTCCCGATGCCCAGGCGCTCGAGCGGCGCGACGCACAGCGCCTCCATGATCTTCGGGTTCGAGGAGCCGTCGACGACGCGGTGGCGGCCCACCGAGTCGAGGCGTATCCGCGGCGAGCGCCCGTCGTCGGCCTCCACCAGCAGGGCCGAAGCCCCGAGCACGTCCTCGAGCACCGGCAGGTCGTGCTTGAGGTGCCCCTCGAACTTCATCCCGAGCTTGGCCAGCGAGCCGCCGGCGATCACCGCGACCCGCTCGAAGACCCCGGAGGCGACAAGGCTCGCAGCGATCACCAGCGCCGGCACGGGCGCGGCGCAGAAGTTCTTGATGTCGGCCCCCGAGGCCTCGGTGAGGCCGGCCACGCCGGCAACCGACTTGGCGAGGTTGCCCCCTCCGCGCTGGTAGCGGTCCCCGATCGCCTCCTCCCCGGCGCCGAGCACGTAGTCGATCGACCCCGGCTCGATCGCGTGGTCGGCGAGCAGACGCGCGAGCGCGAGCGTCGCGCTCGCCTTGGCGGCCAGGTTCTCGAGCAGCACCGGCGCGCTCAGCGCCAGGTCGACCTCGTCGGCGGCGCGGATCGCTCCGACCAGCCGGTCGGCGCCCAGGTGCAGGGGTAACGCCCCCGGCTCGGCGGCGGCCCGCTCGGCGTCGCCGCCGGCCCTGGCCAGGCGCTCCAGGTCGAAGCGCTCGGCCAGCGGGTGGCGGGAGAGCGCGCCGCCGGCCGCGTCGGCGTGCGCGGCCTCGAGCGCCAGAAGGTCGAACTCGTCGACAGCGGCCATGAGGCCGAGGAACTCCTCCTCGGGCATCAGCTCGCCCGCGCCGGCGAAGCGCTTCGCCCCGTCGGGAGGCGCCGACACCCACGGCCGCTCGGGCAGCTCACGCGGATGGAGCGCCCCGAGGAAGGCCTGGTGGGGCGGGTAGGCGACGGCCTGCTCGAACGTGCGCAGTGCGCCGAGGAAGCGCTGCTCGAGCTCGGGGTCGCGGGGCAGCTCGCGCGAGGGCTTGGAGCCGTGGCGGGCGAGGCCGGGCACGTGGGCGAGCGCGGCGCTCGCGGCGGAGATGACGGGAGCCCTCACGTCGTCAGCCGCTCGGCTCGCCCTCGAACACGGTCGGCTCGGTCACGGGGGTGGCCAGGGCATGCAGCGCGCGCTCGAGCAGCTCGCGCCGCCACGCCCGCTCCTGCTCGGGGCCCAGGTCGGGGTCCCCGGTGGGGTAGGGGATGCCGCGCGTGGTCACGATGCGCGGCGCCCCGACGCGCTTGGCGATCGAGACCAGGTTGCACAGCAGGACGGTGGGAATTCCTGCGCGCTCCAGCTCCTTGCTCAGCGTTGACCCGCAACGCGTTCCCGTCCCTCACGTGGCGGTGAGGATGGCGGCCTGGACGCGCGCCTGGTGCAGCTCGGCGCCCCACTCGACCCCGAAGCGCCGCGCGTCGGCCACCGTGGTGCCGTTGCCCGTGGTCACGAAGTACTCGGTGTGCAGGCCGCCGATCGCCCCCTCGCCCTCCAGCTCCCGTGCCACGTCGAGGGGCAGGATGCGGTTGGGCTCCTCGTTGGCCCACTGCGTCGAGAAGCCGCCGTGCACCGACTCGAACTCGCCCGCGCCGGCGGAGTCGTGGCCCTCCAGCGAGTAGCGCAGCCACTTGCTCGCGCGCGAGGACTCCAGGCGGTCGGGGTTGCCGGCCGGAACGAAGCCGCCCTCGGTCAGCAATGCGATCAGGGCCTGCTCGGGGTCGTCCAGCGGCGCCGCGGGGGTCACGTGGTCGAAGTCGGGCAGCGGGATCTCGGTCGCCTCCTCGTCCCCGCCCAGGCGGGCGAGCAGGAGGGCGACGGCGCGCTGTGCGGCGCTGGCGTCGGCCACGCGGTTGCGCCGCGGCACCGGGTTGACGCGCCCGTCCTCACCGGTGAGCTCCTCCCCGCCGGCCACCTTCGTTGCGGCCGCGGCGAGGCGCTCGAGCGAGGGGCGCATGGTCCGGGCGGTCTCGCCGCTGGCCACCACCGGTACGCCCTCCACCTCCCCCACGCCCGGGTTGTCGGCGTGCATGGCGGCGAGCGCCGGGAGGCCCGCCTCGGCGGCGGCGCCAACGATGCGCGCGCAGGCGAGGCCGTAGCGGCCGCTCGTGAACGCCGGCCCCGCGATCACGAACTCCGCGCCCTCCTCGCGCGCCCGTGCGACGAGCTCGCTCGCGAAGCCGGGATTTCCGGCGGCGTGGTCGTCGCCGCAGAAGATCGTGGCGACGATCTCGTGGTCGGGCTCCAGGAGCGCCTCGAGGCGCTTGCCTGGTCCGACCGCGCCGGCGCGAAGCTCGGGTCCCGCGCCCGCCTCTTCCTCGCCGCCGACCCCGGCGAAGAACTGGTTGAGGTAGTGGGCGATGCGCATCAGGCCGTCTCGTTGCAGGTGACTCTACCCCAGCCCAGCGGGCTCAACGCGCAGTAGACGGCCGCCGCGGGCAGCTCGAGCTCGTCGGTGGCGGGGCTGTCGAGGAAGGCGACGCGGTCGCTGCCCAGGGAGCGCTCGCACGCGGGCAGCGTGAGGCGCTCGTCGTAGTTGCCGGTGCTGATCATCGCTGTCGCCCTGGTGGGCGGCACGACCAGCGGCGGTCCGGTGCCGTCACGCCCCGCCATCTCGGGGAGCACGCCGACCGCCGTGATGCCCTGCTCCTCGAGACGGTCCATCTTGAGCGTCACGTCGGCGTCCGCGTTGCCCCCGCCCTCCTTCGTGAGGATGGCCGCGTCGACCCCGATCGCGGCGCAGAGCCGGGCGGCGTGCGCCGAGACGAGCTCCTTGGCGTTCTGGTCGACGGGCTCGGGGCACAGCACCAGCGCCGCCAGGTGGACATCGTCGGACGCGCGGACGGCGGCGACGACCGGGTGGGTCTGGTGCATGTAGGTGGGGTTCTTCAGCGCGGGGTGCCCGTACTGCCCGCTGACGATCGCGCCGTCGTCGAGCTCGTTGGGGGAGATGAGCGTGGGAAGCCCGCCGGACAGGCTGCGCCCGTAGACGAAGACGTCCTTGAACCGCCCCTGGGTCTGGAGGTTGGTGACGACCGCCACCCGGGGGAGACCGTCGGGAGACTGTGCGGCGGGGTCGGGGAGGTCCTCGACGGCGGTGGGCTGCGCCTCGAGCGCCGCGTCGGCGAGGTGGACGGCGAGCCGCAGGAGCCCGCGACGAAGGGCCGCCTCGACCTCCTCCCACTGCGCATCGGGCGCGGGCTCGAACTCGACAACGAGGTTGTGGGTCCCCGAGAGCGCGGAGGCCGCCAGCTCTGGGGGCGCCATGTCGATCACCGCCTCCTGGGCGCGGGGGAGGTGCCCCGCCGCGAGCACGGCGGCGCCGCGCAGGATGTGGGTCTCCCCCTGGCCGGGCGGGAGCGCGGGGGCGACGAAGCCGGGAAAGACGCCGCCTCCGCCGAGGGCCTTGGAGCACGGCTGGACGGCGTCGAGCACGCCGACGATGCGCACCGACTCGCCGGGCGAGGCGCAGGCGAGCCGGACGTCGGCCAGCGCGGGGTCGCGCACGAGCTCGCACGCCTCGTCCTGCGAGACGGTGAGCCGGCCGCCCTCGAAGTTCGTGCGCTCGCCGAGCTCGAGCGAACCCACCTCGTGGACGATGCGGCGCAGGCCGGTCATCCCATCGCCTCCGCCAGGCGGCGCAGGGTCCCCACGTCGAGACGGCCCGGTGGATCGAGGCGGTGGGGATCGGCCAGGGTCGAAGCCGGGTCGTCCTGGCGCCCGAAGCCGTCGAGCACGAGGTCGGCGGCGGCGAAGTCCTGCTCGCGCGTGTAGTCGTTGACCACGACCACGCAAGCGAGGCCGGCGGCCTTGGCCGCCCGCAGGCCGTTGAGCGAGTCCTCCACCGCGGGGGCGGCCGCGGCCGGGAGCCCGAGGTGCGCCAGCGCCAACTGGTGTGCACTCGGGTCGGGCTTTCGCTCCGGCGCCTCCTCGGCGGTCACGATGGTCTCGAAGCGCTCGAGCCCGAACAGCCGGTCCAGCAGCGGGCGCACCCACGCGCGGGTCCCGGTCGTAGCCACGCTGAGCCTGACGTCGGCCTCCTCCAGCTCCTCGAGCAGCTCGCCGACGCCCGGGCGGGGCTCGATCTCGCCCGCCTTGGCCATCTCGATGAAGATCTCGGTCTTGCGGGCATGGAGGCGGCCGGCCAGCTCCCTGTGCTCGTCATCGGCCTTGCCCCGCCGCTCGAAGAAGGCGTTGATGCGCCGCTCCCCGCCGGTGACCTCGAGCAGCTCCCCGTAGAGCGCGACATCCCAGCGGTCCTCGAGGCCGGCCTCCTCGAACGCCCGGTTGAAGGCCACGCGGTGGCCGTCGCGCTCGCTGTCGACGAGGGTGCCGTCGACGTCGAGCACGACCGCCTGGAGGTGATGTCCCGATGCCATCCCTGCCGTAGTCTCGCGGATATGGACATCGAGCGCATCGAGAGCTGGCGGGGGCAGGACGTCCTGGACCGCGACGGCGAGAAACTGGGCAAGCTGGAGGACGTCTACGTCGACCTGGCCTCCGACGAGCCCGGGCTGGCCGCGGTCAAGAGCGGGCTGCTGGGGCGCAAGCTGCGCCTCGTGCCGCTCCACGATGCGACCTTCGCCCGCGATGCCGTCCGCCTGACCATCGCCAAGGAGCGCTTCGAGAACGCACCCGAGGCCGGCGACGGGGGCCTGATCGAACGCGGCGTGGAACTGACCGTGTTCGCTCACTTCGATCTGCCCACGCCCAGCGGTGACGAGGGACCGCGCTACGAGTCCACGCAGTCCGTAGCCGCGCGCCACGCCAGGGCCGAGGAGCAGCGCCGCCACGCCGACGAGCTCGAGACTGCGGCGGAGCGCAAGGCGGACGACGCGCAGGAGGCCCACCGCCGCGCCCAGGAGTCCGAGGACGCGGCGCGCACCGCCGAGCGCGAGCGCGAGGACGCGCTCAACGAGGCCCGGTCCGCGCGCGACCAGGCCGAGCAGGCCGACCGCCCGCCAGGCTGAGCGGGAGCGGCGCTGCGGCGCGGCACCCGCGACGGCCAGAGCCACGGCCCCCCTCCTGCCGCCCTCGATGCTCTTGGTTGGCGGGAAGACGCCGTCCGCGAGCGTGCCTACCCGTGTCGGGTGGGCGCGGTGACGACCTCGTGCTCTCGCGTGCCCGCCTCGTCGCGGATCTCCCCCACGAGCTCCTCGAGCACGTCCTCCAGCGCGACGACGCCCAGCAGGCTCCCGTCGGCGGCGTCGACCCGGGCCAGGTGCGCGCCCGAGCGCTGCATCGTGGCCAGCACGGCGCGCAGGAGGGCGGTCTCGCGCACGGTGGGCAGCGGCCGGATCCACGACCGCGCGATGGGGCGGTTGCGGTGGACGTCCTCGAACTCCAGGGCGTCCTTGAGGTGCAGGTAGCCGATCAGGCCGCCGTCGTCGCGCACCGGGAAGCGCGAGAAGCCGGTGCGCGCGGCGGCCTGCTCCACCTGCGCCGGGGTGACGTTGAGGTCGACCATCTCCAAGCGGTCCTCGGGCAGCAGCACCACCCGGGCGTCGCGCTCCTCGAACTTCAGCGCGCCGACCAGCAGGCGACCCTCGTGGGGCTCGATCAGCCCCTCGCGGCTGGACTCGTCCACAAGCCCCGCCACCTCGTCGCGGGTGAACGCGCTGGTGACCTCGTCCTTGGGCGTCACGCCGACCAGGCGCAGGGTGAGGTTGGCGATCTGGTTGAGCAGCCAGAGGGCCGGGTGCAGCACGCGCACGACGAAGGCCAGCGGGGGGCCGACGAGCAGCACCGAGCGGTCGGGTCGTGCCAGGGCGATGTTCTTGGGCACGATCTCGCCCACCACCAGGTGCAGGAAGGCGACGAGCGAAAGCGCGATCACGAAGGCGACCGGGTGCAGGAAGGGCTCGGGCAGGCCGAGACCCTCGAACCCCGGCTCGATGAGGTTCGCGATGGCCGGCTCGCCCAGGACACCCAGCCCCAGCGTGCACACCGTGATCCCCAGCTGCGCCCCGGCGATCATCAGCGACACGTTCTCCATCCCGCGCAGGGCGATCTTCGCCGCCCTGCTGCCCTCCTCGGCGCGCGGCTCGATGGACGACCGCCGCGCCGAGACGAACGCGAACTCCGCGGCGACGAAGAAGGCATTGAGGCCCAGCAGCAGGACGGACAGCGCGATGGCGGGGCCGGGGCTCATCGGTCCTCCTCCTCGCCTTCGTCGCCCTCGCCGGGGAGCTCGACCGCCTCGTGCTCCAGGCGCACGCTGTCCACGCGCAGCCCATCGAGCTCGATCACGGTCAGGGTCACGTGTTGCGGTGCGCGCTCGGCGTCGGTGGCCTCGAGCTCGATGCTGTCGCCCTCCTCGGGCATGCGGGCCAGGTGCATGGCCAGCAGGCCGGCCAGGGTCTCGTACTCGGCGTCCTCGGGCAGCACGATGCCGGTGGCGTGACCGACCTCGTCGGGACGCATGAGGCCGGGTACCAGCCAGCGCCGCTCGCCCTCGCGCACCGCGCGCTGCTCGCCCGTGTCGTGCTCGTCGCGCACCTCGCCGACGATCTCCTCGATGAGATCCTCGAGCGTGGCGATGCCGTCCACGTTGCCGAACTCGTCTACCACGAGCGCCATCTGCAGCCCGCCGCGGCGGAGCTGCTCGAGCAGGTCGTCGAGCTCGAGGCTGGAGGGCACGAGCACCGGCGGGTCCATGATCTCGGTCACGCTCACCGTCTCGCGTTGCTCGAAGGGCACCCCGACCGCGCGCTTGACGTGCGCGATGCCCGCCACCTCGTCGCCCTCGAGCACCGGGAAGCGCGAGTGGCCGCTGTGGCGCGCCTGCTCGACGACCGCCTGCACGGTGTCCTCGGGGCTCAGCGTGGTCATGCGACCGCGCGGGGTCATGACGTCGACGGCGCGGCGCTCGGCGAAGGCCAGCGAGCGCTGCAGGAGCGTGGCGGTTCCCAGCTCCAGGGTGCCCTGCTCGGCCGAGCGGCGCACCAGCGAGGCCAGCTCGTCGGGTGCGCGCGCAGAGGCCAGCTCCTCCTGGGGCTCCACGCCCAGGCGGAGCAGGATGCGGTTGGCCGTGCCGTTGGCGAAGCGGACGATGATGGAGGTGGCCCCGGTGACCCCGCGGCTGAAGCCCTGGACGGCGCGCGCGGTGGGCAGCGGGTGAGCGATGGCCAGGTTCTTGGGCACCAGCTCGCCGAAGACCATGGTCACGCCCGTGGCCAGGGTGATGGCGATGACGAGCGCGACGCCGGTGACCGCGCCGGAAGGCACCCCCGCGGACTCCAGCGGCCCGTCGATCAGCGCGGCGATGGCCGGCTCGCTCATGAAGCCGATCGCCAGGTTGGTGACCGTGATCCCGAGCTGCGCGGTGGAGAGCTGGGTCGAGAGGCTGCGCAGCGCGCTCTGCGCCCCTCGCGCCTTGCGGTCGCCCGTCTCCGCCGCGCGGTCGACCGACGCCCTGTCCACGGTCACGAACGCGAACTCGGCAGCGACGAAAGCTCCGCATGTGACGACCAGCAGCAGCGAGGCTGCGATGAGCAGGACCTCGATCATCGCGCGCCCACCTCCGTCGGGCAGGGGCGGGCGCGCCTGGGACTAGAGCCGGGGTCGTCGTTCATCGAGTGCTGCGGGCGGCGGCATGGCCGAAGCGTAGGGAAACGCGAGGTCCGGGACGAGCGGGCTGGGCGCCCGGGACGGCCCCGGCTCGCGGCCGGCGAAGAACGCCTGCAGGCGCTCCATCACCTCGTCGCGCTCGTGGGGGGACCGCGGGCGGATCGCCTCCCCGAAGGTCACCTCGACCGGGTGACGGCGCTGCCACACGCGCCGGCGCGGCCATGACTGGCCGGGCGGCATGGCCGCGTGGGTCCCCTCGACGCGGATCGGCACGATCGCGAGCTGGTGCAGGGCAGCCAGGACGGCCGCCCCGCTACGCAGGCGCTCCGTGTCATCCCCGCGCGACCGGGTGCCCTGCGGGTAGAGGAGCAGGCTCCAGCGGTCGGTCAGCAGCGCCTCGACGTGCCTGAGGTTCCCGGATCCTCCGCCCTTGCGACGTACCGGCACGGTGTTGAAGGCCAGCGAGACCAGCGCGGCGAGGCGCCGGTCGCCATAGAAGTAGTCCGCTGCCGCGGCGACGGCGGTGCGTCGACGCCAGCGTGCCGGGAGCGCGCACAGTATGAGCGGCGTGTCCATGTGGCTGGAGTGGTTGGCGACGAACAGGACCGGCGCCGCGGCCTCGGCAAGCCGCTGATCGCCGGTCGTGCGACGGCGCGTGTAGTAGGCCAGCAGGCCGCCGAACACTCCGCGCAGGATGATCTCGCGTGCGACGCGGGCGGGCGGGCGGCGCGCCCAGGGCAGGTCCAGCCGGGCACACGTGGCGCCCTCGTTGCGGCCGGTTGTGACGTCCTCCCCCATCGGCTGGCCAGGACAACACCGTGACCGCCATCCGGTTTCACGCGTCGCCGTGCGAGAGTGGGGCCATGGCCGCGATGCGCTGGTGGGGCTGGGGCGAGCAGGGTGTCTCGTTCACCCACTCCGACAAGCCCGAGCTGCGCGCGTTCATCCTGCGCCACCTGGGCGTCGACGTGGACGGCCCGACGGCGCGGCGCGTCGCCTTCGACGACCTCACCGTCCCCGAGTCGTCGCTGCCCGCCGACCTGCGTACGGCGCTCGAGGCGGCGGTGGGAGGGCAGTACGTCTCCGTTGACGCGCTGGACCGCGTCGTCCACGCGCGCGGCAAGAGCCTGCGCGACCTGATGCGCCACCGCCGCGGCGACGTCGGCCGCCTGCCCGACGCCGTCGTGCGCCCCGGGTCCGAGGAGGAGGTCGAGGCGGTCCTGCGTGCGGCGCTGGCCGCGGACGCCGTGGTCATCCCCTTCGGCGGGGGCACCAACATCTCGGGCAGCCTCGAGGCGTCCGCTCAGGAGCCGCGCCCGGTGGTGTCCGTCGACGTGGGCCGGATGGACAGGCTGCTGGAGATCGACGAGGCCTCGCGCCTGGCGCGGGTGCAGGCCGGCGTGCTGGGCCCCCGCCTGGAGGCCCAGCTCAACGCCCGCGGCTGGACCGCGGGTCACTTCCCCGACAGCTTCACGCACTCCACCCTGGGCGGCTGGATCGCCACGCGCTCCTGCGGCATGCAGTCCGACCGCTACGGCGACGTCGCTGACCTCACCCGTGCCGTGCGGGTGGTCACCCCGGCCGGTGTGCTGGCCACGCGGCCGGTGCCCAGCACGTCGACGGGACCCAGCGTGCGCGAGATGGTGCTCGGCAGTGAGGGCCGGCTGGGCATCATCACCGAGGCCACGATTCACGCCCACCGCCTCCCGGCCCAGCGCACCATCCTCGGCTACCTGCTGCCCGACTGGCCGCGCGCGGTGCGCGCGATGCGCGCCATCGCGCAGAGCGAGGCCGCCCCTTCGGTGACGCGCGTGTCCGACGCGCACGAGACGCAGCTCTCGTTTGCCACGCGCAAGCGCCAGTCGGTTCTCGACCGCGTCCAGTCCCGGGCGCTGCGCTGGTACCTGGAGCGGCGGGAGATCGACCCCGAGGCGATGTGCCTGGCCTTCATCGGCTACGAGGGGCCCCAGGACCACGTGAAGGCCCAGCGCGGGCTCGTCGGGCGGATCGTGCGCGAGCACGGAGGGCTGTGCATCGGCTCGGGCCCGGGCGAGCTGTACGACGCCAAGAAGTTCGACACGCCCTACATCCGCGACTTCCTGCTGGACCGCGGTACCCCCGCCGACGTGTCGGAGACCTCGGCGCCCTGGGGGACGCTACCCCAGCTCTACGACGACGTGGAGGCCGCCGCGCACGGCGCCTTCGCCAGGCTGGGCGTGATGGGCTACGTCATGTGCCACCTGTCGCACTCCTACCACGCGGGAGCGTGCCTGTACTTCACCTTCGCCTTCAGGCCGACCGGCGACGAGGTTGACGACGGACTGGAGGCCTACGACGTCGTCAAGTCGGCGATCCAGCAGGCCTTCGTGGACTCGGGCGGAACGCTGTCCCACCACCACGCGGTGGGCACCGAGCACGCGCGGTGGCTGGAGCAGGACATCTCCGCCCCGGGCGTAGCGATGGTGCGCGCCCTGTTCGAGGGCATCGACCCGGGCGGCAACCTCAACCCGGGGAAGATCGTGTGAGGGCGCCCGGGCCGCTCAGCAAGGTGCTGAGCGGCCGGAGGGCGGGCATCAACTACTAGACCCCGAGCTCCTCGGAGGCCATGCGGGCGCCTTCGATGCGGTTGGCGATCTTCTGCATGGCGACGTCACGGGCGAAGTCCGGCGAACCGTGCTTGGGCTTGACGTCGCGGCTGAACGGGGAGAAGCCGCAGTCGTCGGTGGCGCCCAGGCGCTCGACGGGGATGTACTTCGCGGCGGTGACCAGCTCGTTCTTGACGTGCTCGGCTGATTCGACGTCGGGGGACAGCGGGTTGATGACGCCCATGAAGCACACCTGGGCGACGCCGTCGGCGTCGGCGCGGCTGTTCTCACCGCAGAGCTTGTAGACCGTCTCGCGGTCCTCCTCGCTCGCGCACTGGATCAGGAAGTAGCCCGCGTTGATCTTGAACATGTGGTTCAAGAGCTTCTCGTAGGGGACCTCCTTGGAGTGCACCGAGTCGCAGTCCCCGCCCGGGCACGTGTGGATTCCGATGTTCTTGCGCTCCTGCGCGCTGAAGCGGTCCATCACCCGGTTGTTGAGGTCGATGAACGACTGCAGCATGTCCTTGCCCGTCCACGGGTTGCGCGCGTCGTTCTTGTTGGCCAGACGTCCCTCGGTGAAGTCCAGCGAGACCCGCACCGCTCCCGCGTCGAAGCACTTGCGGATGTCCTTCTCGCACTCGTCGACGAGGTCGTCGAGGAACTGCTCGCGCGAGTAGCCCTCGATCTCGTCATCCAAGGGGTACAGCAGCATCAGCATCGAGGGCGCGATGACCGCCTGCTTGACCGGATGCGAGGTGAGCTTCTTGTTCTTCTCGACGAACTCGGAGGCGAACGTCTGGTACTTGAACGGGCCGCCCGTCAGGCGCGGCAGCTGGCGATGATGGCCGTCGTCGAAGATCGCGAAGAACTGCCCGTCGCCGGCCAGGTTCGGAGCCAGGCCCGTGCCCGCCAACGTGTGGGTCAACGGGTAGGTGGCAAAGCTCGACTCGCGCTGCTCCCCATCGGTGACCGCCGTCTCGCCGGTCTGCTCCAGGCGCCGGATCGAATCCTCCGCCGACGTGTCCTGCAAGGCCTGAAGATCCTCCCAGGTGATCTGCCCCTGGTCGTACTTCTCATAGGCGTCCTGCAACTCCATCGGCCTGGGCAACGACCCGACCAGCTCGGTGGGGATCGGCATATGGCTCTCTCCTCGGGTTGGTTCTGACGTCGACCGGTCATACCACGTACCGGCCGGCGGGAACAAACGGCCCGACGGTCCCGGCGTATGGGCGCTTCCGGCGGAGATGGAGCTAGCCGGGCTCGAACCGGCGACCTCCTGGGTGCGATCCAGGCGCTCTCCCAACTGAGCTATAGCCCCGAAAGAGGTGCAAGTCTAGCCGTCGGTGTCGGGTCGAGTCGGCCTGCGACGTAGGTACGCTGCCGTACACCGGTGAGCTTTCGCAACCGTCTGAGCCTGTTCTTCGTGCTCATCGTGCTGGTTCCGATGGTCTCGGTGGCGTTCGTCCTTTTCCGGCTGATCTCCGACAGCGAGGCGGGCAAGGCCGACGCGGCGGTGATGGCGCGTGCCGATGTAGTGGCCAGGCTCTACGGCGAGGCGGAGAAGGACGCCGGTTTCTACCGCCAGGCGGAGGCCGATGCCGGGCCCCCCGTGGAGGAGGTGGCGGCCGACCCGGCGTTCGCCGCGGCGCTGCGGGCAGGCGACATCGAGGAGGCGCGCGAGCGCGCGGACGAGCTGGCCTCGGGGGAGCCGATCGCGCGGATCGTGCTTATCGATGACGGCAAGGTGGTCCTCGACGAGGGCACCGACGATGCGATCGCGCCGGCCACCGCTGAGCTGGAGGGCGGTTTTGGCCGGCTGCAGGTCTCCGTGACGCGGGCGGGGGGCTTCGCGCGGCGCGTCGGGCGGGTGGCGGGAACCGACCTGGTCGTGCGCGCTGACGATCGGCTGCTGCTCTCCTCGCTGGAGGGCGCCGGCGCCCGCCCGCTACCCGACGACGGGAGGATCGAGGGCCCGCTGGGAGAGGACCTGCGGGTGAGGTCCTTCGAGGACGTCTCGGGCTTCGGCGACGAGGTTCTCGAGATCTCCGTGGTGGCCGACCTCGACGAGCTTTCGGCGGACGTGACCCAGAGCCGGCTGCTGGCCGGCGGCATCCTCCTGGTCTTCTTCGTGCTGGCCTTCGTCTTCGCGCTCGCCGTCTCGCGCCAGCTCCAGCAGCAGGTGGCCGGCCTGCTGGACGCCGCGCGGCGCCTGGGCGCCGGCGATTTCTCGGCCAAGGTTCCCACCGAGGGACGCGACGAGTTCTCGGCGCTGGGCGAGGAGTTCAACAAGATGTCCGAGCAGCTCTCGATGCGTCTGGAGGAGCTGACCCTCGAGCGCGAGCGCGTGCAGAGCTCGGTGCGCCGGCTGGGCGAGGCGGTGGGCTCCAACCTCGACCGCGACGCCCTGCTGGGCCTGGTGGTCACCACTGCGCTGGAGGGCGTGGGCGCGCAGGCTGGGCGGGTGAGCATCCGGCCGTCCGGCGAGGGGCCGATGGAGGAGGCTGCGCGCGAGGGCCGCCTGCGCGGGCTGGAGGGGGTCCTGAGCGAGGTGGAGGGCCGGGTGCTGCGCAGCGGGGCCTTCGCCGAGGTCAACGCGGACGGGCTCAGCGCGCTGGCCCATCCGCTCTTCGAGGGCGACGAGGAGCACCGCCGGGTCAACGGGGTCGTCTCCGTCGCGCGCGAAGGCGCGGCGTTCAGCGCTTCCGACCACGAGCTGTTCCAGTACCTCGCGGGACAGGCGGCGGTGTCCATCGAGAACGTCGACCTGCACGAGACGGTGGCCCGCAAATCGGTCACCGACGAGCTGACCGGCCTGTCCAACTACCGGAGCTTCTACGAGACGGTCGAGCGCGAGGTCGAGCGCTCGCGGCGCCTCGGGGGCGGGGACCCCCCCGGACTGGTGATGATGGACATCGACGACTTCAGGGTGGTCAACAACACCCGCGGCCACCCCCAAGGCAACGCGGTGCTGCAAGAGATCGGGCGCGTGTTGCGCGAGAGCTCGCGCGTGTTCGACGAGCCCGCCCGCTACGGCGGGGAGGAACTGGCCGTCGTGCTGCCCGGCACCGACCTCGAGGGCGCCTTCCTGCTGGCCGAGCGCATGCGCGGACAGATCGAGGCGCTGGAGATCGCCTCCGTGGACGTGGACGGCAAGGGCCCGCCCGTGCGGGTCACGGCCAGCTTCGGCGTGGCCTCGCTGTCCGAGACGGCCGACGAGCAGGGCCTCGTGTCGGCCGCCGACGCCGCGCGCGCCCTCGTGTCGGCCGCCGACGCCGCGCTCTACCAGGCCAAGCGCGCCGGCAAGAATCGGACCATGAGGGCCATTGCCAGCGCGCGGACCCAATGATCATCTAGGCTCCCCGACCGGGATGGGATTGCTTGACGAAGCCATCCGCGAGCACCTCGCGCTCAAGCGCGGCCGCGGCGCTGACCCGGCGGAGATCGCCAGGGAGGAGAAGGACGCCCTCGGGCCGCCGACCCGTACCCAGGAGCCGCAGGCCGAGCGCGCCCGCGAGGAACGCGGCGAGTCCGAGGATGCCGCGCTCGACGAGCCCGCCACCGCCCTCGCGCCGGCCGACGACGTGCCGCGGACCGGCCGCGAGCATGGCGAGCCCCGCCTGCGCCTGGCCGCCGAGCCTCCCGAGCGCGACGAGCCGCGTCCGGCGCCCGAGGGCCGCGGGGACCGCTCGGCCGCCGAGCCGCCGCCGGCCGAGCCCCGGCTGCGCATCACCGAGGAAGATCTGCGCGAGCGCATGCCAGGGGCGAGCGCCCCGCCTCCGTCCCCGGTGGTCGA
>JBBJOB010000203.1:0-4157 GCA_037721455.1 Solirubrobacteraceae bacterium
GCCTTGCGCGCGCTCTCGCCGAACATGACGCCGTGGTTGGCCACGATCCCCACGGGGTGGCCGTGGATCGCGGCGAACCCGCAGACCACCGTGGTGGCGTAGAGCTCCTTGAACTCGTGCCAGCGCGAGCCATCGACGATGCGAGCGATGATCTCGCGCGGGTCGTAGGGCGCCCGGGGGTCGGTGGGCACTGCGCTGCACAGGCTCCCCGGGTCGACGGCGGGCGGCTCGCTCGGCGCCCGTTCCCAGGGCGCAGGCGCGCGCGGGCCGATCGTGGCGAGGATGGAGCGCACGGTCTCCAGCGCCTCGAGGTCGTCGCCGGCCAGGTGGTCGGTGACGCCAGAGCGGCGGCTGTGCAGGTCGCCGCCGCCCAGCTCCTCGGCGGTCACGTCCTCGCCGGTGGCCGCCTTCACCAGCGGCGGGCCGCCCAGGAAGATGGTGCCCTGCTCGCGCACGATGACCGCCTCGTCGCTCATGGCCGGCACGTAGGCGCCGCCGGCCGTGCATGAGCCCATGACCGCGGCGACCTGCGGGATGCCCGCGGCCGACATCGTCGCCTGGTTGAAGAAGATGCGCCCGAAGTGCCACTTGTCGGGGAAGATCTCGTCCTGGAGGGGCAGGAACGCGCCGCCCGAGTCCACGAGGTAGACGCAGGGCAGCCGGTTCTCCAGCGCGATCTCCTGCGCGCGCAGGTGCTTCTTGACCGTCATGGGGAAGTAGGTGCCGCCCTTGACCGTGGCGTCATTGGCCACGACGACCACCTCGCGGCCGCAGACCCGCCCGATGCCGGTGATGATCCCCGCGCCGGGCGCGGCGCCGTCGTAGAGGCCATGGGCCGCAAGGGGGGAGAGCTCGAGGAAGGGCGAGCCGCGGTCCAGCAGCCGCTCGACGCGCTCGCGGGGCAGCAGCTTGCCACGCTCGACGTGGCGCCGCGCGGACTTCTCCCCGCCGCCGGCGCGCGCCAGCTCGAGTTGCACGCGCAGGTCGGCGGCCAGCGCGGCGTGGGCCGCCTCGTTGGCGGCGAAGGCCTCGCTGCCCGGGCGGGCGGTCGTCGTGAGGACCCGGCTCACGCGTCCTCCCGCGGCTCCACCGCCACGAGCACCTGGCCGAGCGCCACCCGGTCTCCGGCGCGCACGGCCACCTCGCCGACGACCCCATCGGAGGGCGCCGCGACCGCCAGCTCCATCTTCATCGACTCGAGCACCACCAGCACGTCGCCCCGGGCGACGGGTTCGCCCTCGGTCACGTTGACCACCAGCACGTTGCCGGGCATCGGCGCCTCCAGGGACGCGCCGGCGCCGCCTCCGTCGCCGCGCAGGACCGCGATCTCCTCGCGAAAGGCCCAGGCGCGGCCGGCCAGCCCGACGCGAGTGACATCGCCGTCGCGCGCGTGGGCCCAAGCGCGCCGCTCGCCGTCCAGGGTGTTGACGAGCGTGCCGGCGGCCGCATCGAGCTGCGCCGCGGCGTGGCGCCGCGGCCCGGCGCCCACCCACACTCGGAAGTCGGCCGGGTCGCCGGTCACGGTGACCTCGACGACCTCGCCGCCGGCCTCGCCCTGCAGGCGCCAGCGCAGCGGCGCCGGCCCGTCGAGGCGCCAGCCCAGCAGGGCGTCCCACGGGTCGGCGCCGCCCGCGCCGTCGCGCAGCTCCAGCGTGCATGCCAGCGCGGCCGCCGCGGCGGCGTCGGCGTCGGCGGCCACGTCGGGCGCCGGCGCGGGGAGGCGCTCGACCAGGCCGGTGTCCATCGTGCCCGCCCGCACCTCGGGCTCGCTCAGCAGGCGGCGCAGGAAGGCGGTGTTCGTCGGCGGGCCGAGGACGACCAGGTGGGCCAGCGCGCCGTCGAGGCGATCCAGGGCCTGCTTTCGGGTCGGCGCGTGGGCGATCACCTTGGCCAGCAGGGAGTCGTAGTCGGTGGTCACCTCGCTGCCCCGCTGGACGCCGCTGTCCACCCGCACCCCGGGGCCGCGTGGCTCGGCGTAGGCGACGATGCGCCCCGCGCCGGGGAGGAAGCCCCGTGCGGGGTCCTCCGCGCACACGCGCGCCTCGACGGCATGTCCCGTCATGGCGACGTCGGCCTGGGTCAGCCACAACGGCTCGCCGGCGGCCACCCGCAGCTGGGCCTCGACAAGATCCAGTCCGCAGACCAGTTCGGTCACGGGGTGCTCGACCTGCAGGCGCGCGTTGAGCTCGAGGAAGTAGAAGGGCTCCGCGGCCCCCCGGCCGGCAGGGGGACAGTCCGCCAGGAGGAACTCGCACGTGCCCGCGCCCTGGTAGCCGGCTCGCGACGTGAGCGCCACCGCGGCCTCGCCCATGCGCCCGCGCAGCGCGGGGGAGACGGCGGGGGAGGGGCACTCCTCGATCACCTTCTGGTGGCGGCGCTGAAGGCTGCATTCGCGCTCGCCCAGGTGGATCACGGCCCCGTGGGCGTCGGCGAGCACCTGCACCTCGACGTGGCGCGCGCGCTCGAGGTAGCGCTCGGCCAGCAGCGCGTCGTTGCCGAAGCCCGCACGGGCCTCGCGCCGGGCGGCCTCCAGCGCGGCGGGCAGCCCGTGGAGGGTGCGCACGATGCGCATCCCGCGCCCGCCGCCACCCGCGGCCGCCTTGATCATCAGGGGCAGGCGGTCCTCGTCCTCAGCAGCCCACCCCACGATGGCCTCGTCGCTGAGGCCGGGCGCCCCGAGCCCCGGCACCACCGCCACACCCGCTTCCATCGCCAGCGCCTTGGCCGCCACCTTGTCGCCCAGGCGCTGCGTGGCCGCGGGAGGCGGGCCGACGAACACGAGGCCGGACTGTGCGCAGGCCCACGCGAAGTCGGCGCTTTCGGACAGGAAGCCGTAGCCCGGGTGGACGGCCTGGGCGCCCGTGCGCAGCGCGGCCTCGATGATCGCCTCGGCACGCAGGTAGGACTGCGCCGCGGGCGCCGGACCGATGGTGACCGCCGTGTCGGCCAGGGCCACGTGCGGGGCGCCGGTGTCGGCCTGCGAGCAGACGGCGATCGACCGCACACCGAGGCGGCGCAAGGTGGCGATGATGCGCACCGCGATCTCACCGCGGTTGGCCACGAGCACGCTCTCGAACACAGGCGCGGCCTCCCCGAGCCCGTCAGGCGCCCAGCGCGCGGGCGATGACCATCTGCTGCACCTCGTCGGTGCCCTCCCCGATGGTGAGGATCTTGGCGTCGCGGTACATGCGGCACACCGGGTACTCCTCGATGTAGCCATAGCCGCCGTGAATCTGCACGGCCTCCTCGGCGCAGCGCACCGCCAGGCGTCCCGTCTTGAGCTTGGCCTGCGCGGCCACCAGGCCGAAGTCGCGCCGCTGGTCCTTCAGCACCGCGGCGCGGTAGACCAGCAGGCGCGCGGCCTCGATCTCGGTGGCCATGTCGGCCAGCTTGATCTGGATGGCCTGGAACGTGGAGATCGCCTGCCCGAAGGCCCGGCGCTGCTTGGCGTAGGCCAGCGCCTCGTCCAGCGCCCCCTGGGCCAGGCCGAGCCCCATGGCCGCCACGCCGATGCGCCCGATGGCCAGCACGGCGAGGAACTGCTTGAAGCCCTCGCCCCGGCGGCCCAGCAGGTTCTCCTCGGGTACGCGGCAGTCGGTGAAGGTCAGCGGCCGCGTGTCCGAGGCGTTCCAGCCCATCTTGCGGTAGGGCTCGCCGGGCTCGTAGCCGGGCGTGCCGTTGGGCACCAGCAGCGCGGAGATCTCGTCGTCGTCGGTGCGCGCGGTTATCGCCACCAGGCCCGAGATGTCGGTGCCCGCGTTGGTGATGAACTGCTTGGCGCCGTCGATCACCCACCCGCCGTCCTGGAGCTTCGCGCGGGTCTTCGTGTTGCCGGCGTCCGAGCCGGCCTCGGGCTCGGTCAGCCCGAAGGCCCCGAGGCGCTCGCCACTGCACAGCCGCGGCATCCACTCGCGCTTCTGGTCCTGGGTTCCGAACAGCCAGATCGGCTGGGTGCCCAGCGAGGTGTGCGCGCACATGGTGATGGCCACGGAGGAGTCGACGCGGGCGAGTTCCTCGACGGCCAGCGTGTAGGCCAGCGTGTCGCCGCCCCCGCCGCCGTACTCCTGGGGGAACGGGATGCCCATGAGCCCCAGCTCGCCAAGCTGGGCGGTGATCGCGTAGGGAAAGGCCTTGGTGGCGTCGAGCTTCCCGGCCAC
>JBBJOB010000204.1:0-4143 GCA_037721455.1 Solirubrobacteraceae bacterium
AAGCGTGGCCGCGCACCTGGACCTCTACCGAGACCTCGGAGCGGACGGATGAGCGGGACCGAGCCCCGCGTCGACGTGGTGGTGTCCACCCGGGACCGGGCGGTGCGCCTGGGCGCGCTGCTGGACGCGCTGCGCGCGCAGGAGCTTGCGCGCGAGGCCTTCACGGTCACCGTGGTTGACAACGGCTCGCACGACGCGACCCCGGCCGTGCTCGCGCAGGCCGGCCTGGACGGCCGGCTCGACCTGCGGGTGGTGCGCCGCGCGCGCGGCGACGGTCCCGCCCACGGCCGGGACGCGGGGTGGCGCGCGGCGAGCGCGCCGGTCGTGGCCTTCACCGACGACGACTGCCGCCCCGAGCCCGGGTGGCTGGCCGCCCTTGTCGAGGCCGCCCGCGCCCGGCCCGCCGCGCTGCTGGCCGGGCGCACCGACCCCGACCCGGCCGAACTGCACCGCCTGGCTCCGACCGCACGCACGCAGACCGTGCTTCAGGCAGGCCCCTGGTTCCCCACCTGCAACATCGCCTATCCGCGCACGCTGCTCGAGCGCGTCGACGGCTTCGACCTGGGCTACGGGTGGGGCGGCGAGGACACGGACCTGGCCTGGCGCGCACAGGCCGCGGGCGCGCCCGTCGTCTACGTCGAGGGCGCGCGGGTGCTCCACGCGGTGGAGGATCTCGGTGCGCTGGGCGCACTGCGCCTCGCGGGCCGCTGGAGCGAGGCGATGCGGCTCTTCGCAACCCATCCCGCTATGCGCCGTCAGGCGCTGCACCACGGGGTGTTCTGGCGGCAGGCCCACCGCGACCTGCTGCTGGCCGCCGCCGGCCTCGCGCTCGCGCCGCGCCTGCCGCCCGCCGTGGTCCTGACGCTGCCCTGGCTCCACGGCGCGCGCCGGCGACTGTGGCTGACCGGCGGGTCGGCCCGGCACCTGCCGCTGCTGATGGCCGTAGACGCGGTCGAGGTGGCGGCGGTGGTCCGCGGGGGGGTGCGCTACCGCGTGGCGGTGGTCTGAGGCTGGGCTCGCCGACTCTCGGGCGGCGGCGGGAGAGCGGCGGGTGCCCCCGCTTCACTGCTTTCCTCAATGCTGCCGTTCGCCGGGCCCTCTGCCACGCCCGGCAGAGTCCCTGCGGTCACCACGTGTAATCGTGCTGACAGCGGCCGATCAGAAACAGACCTTGCGTGGGAAGGTTCGGATCGACCCCGGAGGATCGAGTGTGCGATGACCGAATCTGAGCAGGAAACCCCGGCGACGCTGTACCGGACGCCGCGCGAAGCGATGGAGGCCCCGGCCGAGAAGCTCGCCTACGTCGCGCTGCTCAAACCGGACGCGATCGTGGTGATCGACGTCGACAGCCAGTCCTCGAGCTACGGGAACGAAGTCGGCCGATGGGAACCGCCCGCCCAGGACCCGCCCGACGAGTTCCACCACTACGGCTGGAACATCTGCAGCTCGGCGCTCGGGGCCGACCATCAGCATGACGGCGCCATGGAGCGCCGCTACCTCGTCGTACCCGGCATCCGGTCGTCGCGCATCTACGTCCTCGATGTCGGCCCCGACCCCCGCCGACCGCGCCTGGTCAAGACGATCGAGCCCGCTGAGGTCATGGGCGAGGGCGGATACAGCCGTCCCCACACGGTGCACTGTGGCCCCGGTGGCCTGTTCGTGAGCGCTCTCGGCTCGGGGTCCACCGACGGCGAGGACGGCCCCGCCGGCATCTTCACCATGGACCATGACGACTTCAACGTCACCGGTCAGTGGGAGCTGGATCGCGGCAGCCAGAAGTACGCCTACGATTTCTGGTGGCACGTCGAGGAGGGCGTGATGATCACCAGTGAATGGGCCCCGCCGCGCCTGATCGAGAACGGGATCGTTCCGGAGGCACTCCTCAACCGCGAGTACGGCCACAAGATCCACTTCTTCGATCTCAAGGAGCGTCGGCACATCACCGAGATCGATCTGGGTGACGAGCACCAGATGGCCCTGGAGGTGCGCCCAGCGCACGACCCGACCAAGACGTACGGCTTTCTCGGGGTCGTCATCAACGTGACCGACCTCTCCGCGTCGGTCTGGACCTGGTACAAGGACGGCGATCAGTGGAAGGCGGAGAAGACGATCCACATCCCGGCCGTGCCAGCCGATGCCGACACGCTGCCACCGCTGCTGAAGGGCTTCGGTGCGGTGCCACCCGTCGTCACCGACATCGATCTCTCGCTCGACGACCGCTTCCTGTACGTCGCCTGCTGGGGACTGGGAGAACTGCACCAGTACGACGTCAGCGACCCCCTCGCACCGCGCCTGACCGGCAAGATCGAGCTGGGGGGAATACTCCACCACGCCGACCATGCGTCAGGTCGCCCCTGGGCCGGTGCGCCGCAGATGGTCGAGGTGAGCAGAGACGGGCGGCGTGTCTACGGCACGAACTCGCTCTACGGCGCGTGGGACCTCCAGTTCTACCCCGAGGGCGTACCCGGAGCGATGTTCAAGGCTGACGTCGACGTGGAGAACGGGGGCTTTGCCCTCGACCCTGAGTTCCACGTCGAGTTCCCCGGCCACCGCGCTCACCAGATCCGCCTCGAGGGCGGCGACTGCTCTACCGACTCGTTCTGCTTCGTCTGAAGACGGCGCAGCGCTGGTGCGGGGTCCGCGGGACCGTGCGCTCCAGCGCGTACTCCACCGCCCCGCGCGCCGCGCCGGGCAGCCGCCGCCAGCCGCGCAGCCCGGCGTCGCGCGACAGCCAGCGGAAGGCGGCGAAGCGCTGCTCGAGCACCAGGCCGGCGTGCGCGGCGGCCGCGTTCCAGGCGCCCAGCCCGCGGAAGCGCACGTGGGAGGCGGGGGTGCGGTCCCCGTCGCCCAGCCCGTCGGTGACCACGAGCCGCCCGCCGGGGCGCAGCACGCGGGCGACCTCCCCCACGGCGGCGCGCCAATGGGCCTCCTCGGTGATGTGGTAGGCCACGTCGAGCATGGTCACCGTGTCGAAGCTCGCGTCGGGATGGGGCAACGGCTGCGCACCGAGCTCCACACGGAAGAAGGCGAGCCCCGGGTGCCGTGCGCGCAGACGCTCGACGCTGAGCTGGGTGATGTCGCAGCCCTGC
Organism: Solirubrobacteraceae bacterium; assembly: GCA_037721455.1. Classification (GTDB taxonomy): domain Bacteria; phylum Actinomycetota; class Thermoleophilia; order Solirubrobacterales; family Solirubrobacteraceae; genus Siliceabacter. The sequence goes on from JBBJOB010000204.1 coordinate 3,090, forward strand.
ACCCGCCCGCCGTGGGCCAGCAGTACCGCGACGACCCACCCGGTGCCGCTGCCGACGTCCAGGACGTCGCCGGGCGGCCCGGTGAGAGCCAGCGCCCGTTCCAGCGTGCGCGCCTTGGCCCGGTAGAGCCAGCGGTTGTAGGCGCGGTCGTAGTCCACGCAGCCGACGCCCTGCTCGTCGAAGGCCCGCTCCAGGCGCTCGGTCCAGTAGGCCGCCGGCCGGTACTCGGGCCGGTGCACGCGCAGGTCATAGCACGATCCCCCGCCGGCCCGGCCGGGCCAGGTGCGACGATCCGCGCCCATGGCCGACGTCGCCATCGCCATCGTCTCGTGGAACCTGCGCGATCGGCTGGCCGCGTGCCTGGAGTCGCTGCGCGCCGACCACGAGGCAGGGCGCGCCGAGGTGTGGGTGGTCGACAACGGATCGTCGGACGGATCGCCGCAGCTCGTGCGCGAGCATCACCCGTGGGTGCGCCTGATCGCGTGCGAGCGCAACCTGGGCTACGGCCCGGCGGTCAACCTGGTCGCGGCGCGCACGAACACCACGCCCTGGCTCGCACCGGCCAACGCGGACCTGCGCCTCGAGGCGGGCGCACTGGCGGCGCTGCTGGAGGCCGGCGCCCGCGATCCCCGGGCCGGCGCGCTCGCGCCCCGGCTCGTGCTGCCCGACGGTCGCACCCAGCACAGCGTGCACCCCTTCCCCTCGGTGCGCGTCGCCACCGCGGTCAACCTCGGCCTCGGGGCACGCGTGCCCGGGCTCGGCGAGCGCCTGTGCCTCGAGGGCCACTGGGACCCGGAGCGTCCGCGCGCCGTGCCGTGGGCCCACGGCGCCCTGCTGCTCGTGCGCCGCCGCGCGTGGGAGGCCGCCGGGGGCTTCGACGACGCCATGTGGTTCTACGCCGAGGACCTCGACCTCTGCTGGCGCCTGCGTCGCGCCGGCTTCACCGTGCGCTACGTCCCCAGCGCCCGCGTGCACCACGAGCACGCCGCCGCCGCGACGGCCGCCTGGGGGGACGAGCGCCACGTGCGCTCGCAGGCCGCCGCGTATGCCTGGA
>JBBJOB010000205.1:0-4114 GCA_037721455.1 Solirubrobacteraceae bacterium
ACCACCAGCCGCGAGGCCTGGCCCGGAACCCCCTTCCCCCTCGGTCCCACCTGGGACGGGCAGGGCACGAACTTCTCGCTGTTCTCCGAGCACGCCGAGCGCGTCGAGCTGTGCCTGTTCGATGCCGACGACACCGAGGAGCGCATCGACGTGCGCGAGGTGACCGCGCACTGCTGGCACTGCTACCTGCCCGGCGTGGGGCCCGGCCAGCGCTACGGCTACCGCGTGCACGGCCCCTACGAGCCCGACGAGGGGCACCGCTTCAACGCCCAGAAGCTCCTCATCGACCCCTACGCCAAGGCCATCGAGGGCCGCGTGCGCTGGGAGCGCGCCAACGTGCTGCCCTACACGCCCGACGGCACCGAAGAGGCCGACCTCGAGCCCGACGACGAGGACAGCCGCGAGGCCATCCCCAAGTGCCTGGTCGTCGACCCGGCCTTCGACTGGGACGGCGACCGCCACCCGCGCACCCCGTGGAACGCCACGGTCATCTACGAGACCCACGTGCGCGGGCACACCGTGCGCCACCCCGAGGTCCGCGAGGAGCTGCGCGGCACCTACGCCGGCCTGGCCTCCGAGGAGGCCATCGCCCACTTCACGCAGCTGGGCGTGACCGCCGTGGAGCTGCTGCCCGTGCACCACATCATCGACGAGAGCTTCTTGCCCGAGCGCGGGCTGTCCAACTACTGGGGCTACTCGTCCATCGGCTACCTGGCCCCCCACGCGGGCTACGCCCACAACGCCGACACCGGCGAGCAGGTGCGCGAGTTCAAGGGCATGGTCAAGGCGCTGCACCAGGCGGGCATCGAGGTGATCCTCGACGTGGTCTACAACCACACCGCCGAGGGCAACCACCTCGGCCCGATGCTGTCCTTCCGCGGGGTCGACAACGCCTCCTACTACCGCCTGATGGAGGACGACCCACGCTTCTACATGGACTTCACGGGCACGGGCAACTCGCTGAACCCCACCCACTCGTCCGTCATCCGCCTGATCATGGACTCGCTGCGCTACTTCGTCACCGAGTGCCACGTGGACGGCTTTCGCTTCGACCTCGCCTCGGCGCTCGCGCGCGGCTTCTACGACGTCGACCGCCTGTCGGCATTCTTCGAGACCATCCACCAGGACCCTGTCCTCTCCCAGGTCAAGCTCATCGCCGAGCCCTGGGACGTCGGGCCCGGCGGCTACCAGGTGGGCAACTTCCCGGTCCTGTGGACGGAGTGGAACGGCCACTACCGCGACGTGATGCGCGACTTCTGGCGCGGCGAGGCCAACGTCGGGGAGTTCGCGCGGCGCTTCACCGGGTCCAGCGACCTCTACGAGGCCGGCGGCCGCCGGCCGTCCGCCTCGATCAACTTCGTCACCGCTCACGACGGCTTCACGCTGGCCGACCTCGTCGCCTACAACGAGAAGCACAACGAGGCCAACCAGGAGGGCGGCCAGGACGGCACAGACGACAACCGCTCGTGGAACTGTGGGGTCGAGGGCGAGACCGACGACCCCGGGATCAACGCGCTGCGCGCCCGCCAGCAGCGCAACCTCCTGGCCACGCTCCTGCTCAGCCACGGCGTGCCGATGCTGCTGGGCGGCGACGAGTTCGGCCGCACCCAGGATGGCAACAACAACACGTGGTGCCAGGACAACGAGCTCTCCTGGTTCGACTGGTCACTGCCCGAGGCCAACGCCGGCCTGCACGCCTTCACCAAGCGGCTCATCGCCCTGCGCGCCGCCGAGCCCGTCTTCCACCGCGCAACGTTCCTGCGTGGCGACGCCGACGCGAACGGCGGGCTGCCCGACGCCTGGTGGTTTCGCCTCGACGGGCGGCGCATGACCCGCCGCGGCTGGGAGCGCGCCGACACCAGCGTGCTCGGACTGTTCCTCAACGGTCAGGACACCGGCAACCGCGACCGCCGGGGCGCGCCGATCCCCGGCGACTCCTTCGTGCTGCTGCTCAACGCCGGGCACGAGGACGTCACCTTCCGCCTCCCCGCACGGCGACTGGGCGCCCACTGGGCGCTGGAGCTGCGCACCGACGACCCCGACGCGGCGGCCGGCAGCCGGCGGTTCGCCGCGCTGGAGCAGATCCCGGTGATGAGCAGGTCGGTGATCGTGCTGCGCCGCGACGAGACGGCCTCGTGACGGCGCCGCTGCGCGCGACCTACCGCCTGCAGCTCGGCCCGGGGCTGGACTTCGCCGCCGTCGGCGCGCTGGTGCCCTATCTGCGCGCCCTGGGGGTGAGTCATCTGTATCTGTCTCCGGTCTTCGCGGCGCGCGAGGGCTCGACGCACGGCTACGACATCGTGGACCCGCGGCAGGTCAACGACGACCTGGGCGGCGAGGAGGGTCTGCGCGCGCTTGCGAGCCAGGGCCTCGGCCTCGTCCTGGACATCGTGCCCAACCACATGGCGACGGACGACGCAAACCCGTTCTGGGCCGACCCGTCGAGCCGGGAGCGGTTCTTCGACATCGATCCGGATTCGGCCCACCCGCCCGGACATCGTCGCTTCTTCGACATCGATCACCTGGCCGGGGTGCGCCAGGAGGACCCCGAGGTCTTCGCCGCGACGCACGAGCTGATCCTGCGCCTGCTGCGCGAGAGCGTGGCGGACGGCGTGCGCGTCGACCACCCCGACGGGCTGGCCGACCCCGCCGGCTACCTGGCGCGCCTGGCCGAGGGCGGCGCGCGCCACGTGTGGGTGGAGAAGATCCTCGAACCCGGCGAGGCGCTGCGCGACTGGCCGGTGGAGGGCACGACGGGCTACGAGTTCTGCGTCGACGTGCAGGCGCTGTTCGTCGACCCGGCCGGCGAGGCGCCGCTGGCCGCGGCGCACCGCGAGCTGACCGGCGAGACGCGGTCGTTCGCCGAGGTGGCCTTCGCGGCCAAGCTCGAGCAGGCCCGGACCACGTTCGCCGGGGAGGTCGAGCGCCTGCGCCGCGAAGGCGGCGTGGACGAGGGCATCGACCTGGAGCGCGCGCTGGCGGGCATGGACGTCTACCGCTCCTACGTCTGGCCGCCGCGCGGGGAGATCGAACCGGCCGACCGCGAGGCGCTGGCCGGCGTGGACCCGGCGCTGGTCGACAACGAGGCATTCGTCACGCGCTTTCAGCAGACCACCCCGCCGGTCATGGCCAAGGGCGTGGAGGACACCGCCTTCTACCGCTGGACGCGGCTGCTTGCCCTCAACGAGGTCGGCGGCGACCCGGGCCGCTGGAACCTTCCGGTGGCCGCCTTTCACGAAGGCAACCTCGAGCGCGCGCGGCGCTTCCCGCGCGGCCTCCTGGTCACCCAGACCCACGACACCAAGCGCTCGGGCGACACCCGGGCGCGCATCGGCGCGCTGAGCGGCATGGCCACCGACTGGGCCGCGGCGGTGCGCCGGTGGCGCGAGATCAACGCGCCGCTGCGCACGTCGGCGACCGCGCCAACGCCCGACGAGGAGTACCTGCTCTACCAGACCCTCGTGGGCACCTGGCCCATCTCGGCCCAGCGGCTGGCCTCCTACCTTGAGAAGGCCATGCGCGAGGCCAAGGTCGACTCCAGCTGGATGTCGCCCGACGAGGAGCACGAGGCCGCCGTGCAGGCCTTCGCCGCCGCGGTCATCGAGCACGGCCCGTTCCTGTACGCCTTCGAGGGCTTCACGGCCCGCGTGGCCGAGGCCGGCGAACGCTCGGCGCTGGGCCAGCTCCTGCTCAAGCTCACCTCGCCGGGCATCCCCGACGTCTACCAGGGCGACGAGCTGTGGGCCCTGGCCCTCGTGGACCCCGACAACCGCCGCGAGGTCGACTGGGAGCACCGCCGCGCGCTGCTGGGCGAGCTGCGCGCCGGGGCCCAGCCCACCCGCGAGACCCGCAAGCTGCACCTCATCTGGCTCGCGCTCGCGCTGCGTGCGCGGCGCCCCGAGCCCTTCGCCGGCGCCTACGGGCCCATCCCGGCCGGCGACGACGTCTGCGCGTTCCTGCGCGGCGACGACATCCTCGTCGCAGTGGCCGTGCGCGACGGCGCGGTCGGCGGCGTGTGGGAGCTTCCGCCCGCCGCCGCGGGACGCTGGCGCGACGTGCTCACCGGCGCCGAGCACGAGCTGCCCGACCGCGCCACCCTCCCCGCCGTCCTGGG
>JBBJOB010000206.1:0-4104 GCA_037721455.1 Solirubrobacteraceae bacterium
CGCGCACATGGGGCGGGCACTCGACCCAGCGCGAGGAGAAGAAGGGGACGGCGGGTGGCGTCGGATCGCTCATGCCTGGAGCCCTTCCCGCTCGTCGCGCCCGAACATCACGTTGAGGTTCTGCACCGCCTGGGAGGAGGCGCCCTTCCACAGGTTGTCCAGCGCGCAGAAGAGCAACGCCTTGCCGGTGCGCGCGTCGGCGTGGACGAACAGTCGCGCGACGTTGGTGTCGCGCACGTCGCGGGGCCCCGGCGGCACCCCGGCCAGCTCGACGAACGGCTCGGCCGCGTAGGCGGCGTTATAGAGCCCGCGCAGGTCGCCGAGCTCGCCAGTCGGCGTGACGTAGCAGGAGACCAGCTCGCCCTGGTCAACGGGCATCAGGTGGGGCACGACGGTGGCGGTCACGCGCGTGCCCAGCAGCGCCAGCTCCTGATCGACCTCGGGCGCATGGCGGTGGCCCTCGACCTTGTAGGGCGTGACGTTCTCGTCCACGGCGACGAAGTGGGTCGTCGGTGTGGCCGCGCGCCCGGCGCCGCTCACGCCGGTCTTCACGTCGACGACCACGTCGGCGATCAGTCCCTCGCGGGCCAGGGGCGCCAGCGCGATGAGCGCGGCGGTTGGGAAGCAGCCGGGATTGGCGACGACGTCGGCGCCGGCGATGGCCTCGCGGTGCAGCTCGGGCAGGCCGTACACACCCTCGTCGAACAACGCGGGCGCGCCGTGCTCGCCGTACCAGGCCTCGTAGACCGCGCGGTCGCGCAGGCGGAAGTCGGCGCTGAGGTCGACCACGCGCACCCCGCGCTCGCGCAGGGCGGCGACGACGGGCGCGGCGGCGCCGTGGGGGTAGGCGACGATCGCGGCATCCACGTCGCCATGGCGGTCCAGGTCGAGCTCCTCCAGCGTGGCGCCCACCCTGTGGCGGGGATAGAGTTCGTCCAGGCGCACGCCGGCGTCGCTGCGCGAGGTCACGCCGGTCAGCGCGAAGTGCGGGTGGCGGTCGACGAGGCGCGCGGCGAGCGCGCCCGTGTAGCCGGAGGCGCCGGCGACGAGGACGCTGGTCGAGCGGGACTCCCCGCCGCCCCCGTCGCGGTGGCGGACGCGGAGGCGGCCCGCGCGCGGTCGCCGCGTCGCCAGGCTCTCATCCACGCTGCACCGCCTTCAACTGGTCGCCCAGGGCCGCGACGATGTCTGCGCGGGCGCGATCGGCGTCCTCGTCGGTCAGCGTGCGGTCGGGGGCACGGAACTCGAGGTGCAGCGCCAGCGAGCGGCGGCCCTCCCCCACCTGCTCGCCCTCGTAGACGTCGAAGACCTCGGCGTGGGCCAGGAGCCTGCCACCGGCATCCCGCGTCACCGCGACCACCCGCTCGGCGGGCACGTCGGCGGGCAGCACCACGGCCAGGTCCTGGCGCAGGGCCGGGTGGCTCGTCATGTCCTCGTAGCGCTCGACCGCCGGCGCGGCGGCGACCACGCGGCCCAGGTCGACGGCGAAGGCGGCGACGGGGTCCTCCAGCTCCCACGAGCGCGTGATCAGCGGATGGACCTCGCCCAGCCAGCCCACCCGCTCCGCGGCGACCAGCACGGCCGCGCTGCGGCCCGGGTGGAGGTAGGGCTCCTGGGCCGGCGTGACCTGCCACTCCACGCGCAGGGCATCGAGCACGGCGGCCAGCAGGCCCTTGGCGGCGAAGAACCCGGCGCGGGGCGGCTGCGGCGTGCCCCAGGTGGCGGGGGCGAGCGCCCCGTGAAGCAGGACGGCCAGGGCGTGGTGCTCGTGGGGAAGCCGTCCCGCCCACCCGGTGGGACGGTCTCCCGTGGTGGGGTCGTTCTTCCGGTAGACCGCGCCGGACTCGAAGAGGGCGAGGTCGCGCTGCCCGTGGGCGGCGTTGTGGCGCGCCGCGTCCAGCAGCGAGCCCAGGATGGTCGGGCGCAGGATGGCCTGTGCCTCGCTCATGGGGTTCTCCAGTTCCACCACGGCGCGCAGCGGGCTGTCGGCGGCCAGGCGCAGGCGGTCCAACAGCTCACGCGAGGTGAAGCTCCACCCCACCACCTCGTTCAGGCCCCGCCCTACGAGCACGTCCTCGGCCCGGCGGCGCAGGCGCTGGGGGCGCTCCAGCATTCCCGCGGCGCCACGGCGGGCGGGCAGCGTCGCGGGCAGGCGCTCCAGCCCGTCGATGCGCGCGACCTCTTCCACCAGATCGGCCTCGCGGGTGACGTCATGGCGGCGGAAGGGCGGGACGGTGACCAGGAGGGCATCCGAGGGCGCCGGGCCGCCCCGCGCAGCGGGCGCGGAGCCGCCCGGCGCGGCGGGCGCCCCTCCCTCCGCCCGCTGGACCACGAAGCCCAGCGCACGCAGGATCTTTTCCTGACGCTCGGTGGCCACGGCGTGACCGAGCAGGCGCTCCACCGTCCGCGCACGCAGCTCGATGACCGCGGATTCCGTGCCCGCCCGCCCCTCGCCCCCCACGTCGATGAGCGCCGGGCGGGGCGTCGCGCCGCACAGGTCGACCATGAGCCGGTGGGCGACGGCCTGGGCCTCCACCGCCTGCTCGGGCGCCAGCCCCTTCTCGAAACGCGCGCTGGCCTCGCTGCGCAGGCCCAGGAGCTGGGCGGTGCGGTGGATGTTCGGCCCGTCCCAGGTGGCCACCTCCATCAGCACGGTGGTGGTGTCCGCGCGCACCTCGGAGCGCTCGCCGCCCATGACGCCCGCGATGGAGGTCGGCCCGTCGGCGTCCTCGATGAGCACCATCTCGCCGTCGAGGCGGCGGACCTGCCCGTCCAGCGTCGTGACCTCCTCGCCGTCGGCGGCGCGGCGCACGGTGAGCGTCCCGCCCGCCACACGGTCGAGGTCAAAGGCGTGCAGCGGCTGACCGGTGAGCAGCATCGCGTAGTTGGTGATGTCCACCACGTTGCTGATCGGGCGCTGGCCGGCGGCCATCAGGCGTGCCTTGAGCCAGGGCGGCGACGGCGCGATGGTCACGTCGTCGTAGACCACCGCCGTGAAGCGCGGACACAGGTCGGGGTCGCGCACCTCGATGCTCACGCCCTCCACCTGGGAGCCCCATCCGGGCGACAGCCCCTCGGCCCACGGCGGTGGGCTCAGCGGGGCGCCGGTGGCGGCGTGGACCTCGCGCGCGACGCCGTAGATCCCCAGGCAGTCGGGCCGGTTGGGCGTGATCTCCAGCTCCAGGACATCGGTGGCGATGCCCGGCAGGACGTCTTCCAGCGGGGTCCCGGGGACGATGGCGTCGGCCTCGTCCTCGCCGGGGACGAGCAGGTCGTCGAGGACCATGATCCCCCCGTGCTCGGTGCCGATGCCCAGCTCGTCCTCGGCCAGGATCATCCCCGCCGACTCGACGCCGCGCAGCTTCGCGGTGCCAAGGCGCGTGCCGTCGGGCATGATTGCGCCGGGCTGGGCCACGGCCACCGTCTGGTCGGCGGCGACGTTGGGCGCGCCGCAGACGATCTGGGCGACGTCGCCCTCCCCCACCGAGACGCGGCAGACGCTGAGGCGGTCGGCGTCGGGGTGCTGCTCGGCGGCCAGCACGCGGCCGACGACGAAGAACTCCAGCGCGTCGACGCCGTGGCGGTGGATCCGGTCGACCTCGGTGCCGGTCATGGCCAGGCGGGAGGCAAGGTCGCGCACCTCCAGCTCCGGCGTGCAGAAGTCGTGCAGCCACTCCAGTGGGAGGCGCATCAGCCGAACTGCTCCAGGAAGCGGACATCGTTGTCGTACAAAAGGCGCAGGTTGGGGATCGCGTGCTTGAGCATCGCGATGCGCTCGACGCCCATGCCGAAGGCGAAGCCGCTGACCTTCTCGGGGTCGTAGCGATCGTCGTCCACGTAGGAGTAGACGTTGGGGTCCACCTCGCCGGCGCCCAGGATCTCCAGCCAGCTCGTGCCCTTGCAAAGCGGGCAACGCGAGCCGTCGCGCAGGTGACCCTCGGCGCAATTGAAGCAGGAGACGTCGACCTCGACGCTGGGCTCGGTGAAGGGGAAGAAGTGCGGGCGCAGGCGCACCTCGCGTTCGTCGCCGAAGATCGCGCGGGCGAAGACCAGCAGCGTGCCCTTGAGGTCGGCCAGCGTGACGTCCTCGTCGACGGCCAGGCC
>JBBJOB010000207.1:0-4086 GCA_037721455.1 Solirubrobacteraceae bacterium
CCACTAGTGCTGGCGGTCCTGCAGTTCGACTCGGCGAGCGTCGCGCTGCTGGATCGCATGCTGGCGGCCGGACGGCTCCCCGCCGTGGCGGGCCTGCGGGAGCGCGGGACATGGCACGAGCTCCAGACCCCGGCCACGCACTTCGCCGCCGGCGCCTTCCACACGCTCTACAGCGGCGTCGAGATCCCGGAGCACGGGCTCTTCTATCCCTTCCAGTGGTCGGCGCCCGACCAGCGCGTGCGCTACATGAGCGCCTTTGAAGCTCCCGCCCCGGTGTGGGAGCGCCTCGGGGCCCTGGGCACGCGCACGCTGGCCATCGACCCCTACGAGAGCCGCCCGCCCCGCCGGGCGCCCCTGGGCACGCTGGTCAGCGGCTGGCAGCTCACCGACCGGGTGGTCCTCCAGCGGTGGTCGTCACCCGCCGGCACCCACGAGCGCCTGCAACGCCTCTTCGGGCGGCCGGTGGCCGTGGAGGAGGTCTTCGGTCGTCACTCGGCCAACGAGCTGCTGGGCCTGCGTCGCCGGCTGCTGAGGGCACCCGGGCGTGTCGCCGACGCCGCGACCCTGTTGCTGGCCGAGCAGGACTTCGACCTCGCCTGGCTGACCTTCAGCGCGGCGCACGTGGCCGGCCACCAGTTCTGGGACCTCTCCCAGCTCGACGCAGACGGGCTGGAGGGCGGCGCCCGGCGGGTGTTGGCGGGCGCCCTGGAGGAGATCTACGAGGCCGTCGACGCTGCCTTCGCGCGAGTGCTCGCCGCGCTGCCGCCCGACGCCGACGTCATCGTCGTCTCGCCCGTCGGGATGGACGTGAACACCAGCCGCGCCGACCTCCTCCCCGAGATGCTCGATGCGGTGCTGCGCGGTGGCGCCGCGCCGGCCGGGCGGGTGCCGGAGGCCGCTGCGGGGCTGCCTCCGGCGGGCCCCGCGCCGTCTTCCGCGGGCTCGATCTGGCGCCTGCGCGCGGCGCTGCCCACCGACCTGCGCGCGAAGGTCGCGAAGGCGTTGCCCGACCGCGTGGCCCTCGCTCTGACCGCGCGGCTGGAGCTGCGCGGGCTGGACTGGGCCTCCACCCGCGCCTTCGCCCAGCCCGCCGACAACCAGGGCTACCTGCGCCTCAACCTGCGCGGTCGCGAGCGCGAGGGGATCGTGGAGCCCGACGACGCGGACGCGCTGATGGACGAGATCGCCGCGGGGCTGCTCACCTTCACCGACCTCGACGGTACGCCGGCCGTGAAGTCGGTCGACCGGGTCGCGGAGGCCTTCGGCGCCGGCGCCCACGCCGATCGCCTCCCCGACCTGATCGTGCGCTGGAGCGATCGCCCCGCGACGCTGCTGGAGGGCGTGCGCTCGCCGCGCTTCGGCGACGTGCGGCGCCGGGGCCGAGCCAGCGGACGGTCGGGCAACCACACCGACGGCGATGCGTGGGCCATCGTGGCCCCTGGCGCCTCCCGGCCACGCGAGCCTTCGCGCGCGCCGCGCCTCGTCGACATCGCCGCGACGGCCGCCGCGCTGGCCGGGGCGGACACGGCGTCGATGGCCGGCGAGCCGCTGCTCGAGCGCGCGTAGCGCGACGTTCGAAGGTCACCCGCGCTCAGCGTGGGCGATCCTTCGATGCTCGGCGTCGGTCGAACGCGTGGGCCGATCTCCCCCGGCGCTCGCTCGCCGCGAGCGCCATCCCGACCGCCGTGGCCACCTGGGCTACGCATACCAGAGCGCCCTCCGCGGGCCCGGCGGCGAAGCCGCGGCGCAGCAGGCCGGCGTAGAAGCCCGGACGCGCGAGGCCGGGGCCGCCGGCGCGATGGAACCGGTGCGCGCCGCGGCCGTAGCGCACCTGCTGGCGCCAGAAGGCGGCCGCGGAGAGCTCATGGTGGTGGTCGACGACGGCGGCGGGGGCGTGCACGAGCGTGTGGCCGGCGGCGAGCAGGCGCGCGCACCAGTCGCGGTCCTCGCCCGCGGCCAGCGGATAGCGCTCGTCGAAGGGCAGCGTCAGCAGCAGCTCGGTCCGACAGGCCAGGTTGCACGTCGGCGCGAACGCGAGCCGGCCGGTGCGCGGATCGAGGCCCGCCTCGGTGGGGGGTTGGGGGGGGCCAGGCGCCGGGGCGGCCGCCGGGCTTGGGGGCGGGGGGTGGGGGGTGGGCCCGGCGGCGGTTGCGGCGCCGGCGACGACGGCCTCGTTCAGCGCCGCGGCCCAGGCCGGGGCCGGAGCGCAGTCGTCGTCGGTGAAGCAGACCACCGGCGCGCGCGCAGCCCGCGCGCCGGCGTTGCGGGCCGCAGCGGGGCCGCATCCGGCGCCCCGCACAAGGCGGGCCCCCGGAATCGCCGCGACGACAGAGGCGACGGCGCACGCGTCTCGCGATGCGTCGTCGACGACGACGACCTCCAAGCCATGGGCGATCTGAAGTCCCAGCGCGGCCAGGCAGCGCCGCAGCGCGACGGGGCGGTCACGGGTGGGGACCACGACCGACAGCCGGGGCGTGGCCGTCACGTGACCGCCAGCGCCAGCACGAGGACGCCCGCCGCGCCGCCGAGCGACGCGGCGCCCACCCGCCCGCCGACCGCGCCCGGCAGCAGGCGGATGGAGACCAGGGCGGCCGCGGCGGCCCCGGCCAGCGCCGCCGCGGTTCCCCCGGTCGCCCCCAGCGGCGGGACGGCGATCAGCGCGACCAGCGCGAAGGCCACGGCGCCCGCGACGGCGCTGCGCAGGGCCGCCTCGGGCCGCAGTCGCAGCGCGGCGGCCTGGAGCGCCAGCGCGTTGACCGGCGCCAGGACGACCATGGCCAGCGCCGGGGCGAAGGCGCCGGCCGCCCCCGCGTACGCGGCGCCGAAGACGGCGGGCACCATGTCCTCGAGCAGGAGGGCGGCGGCGAAAGCGCCGGGGACGACCACGGCGAGCGCGAGACCGGCCAGCCGGCGCAGGGCCGTCTCAGCGGCGCGGAAGCCCGGCTCGTCCGCCGCTCGGAGACCGTGCCGTCCTGCCCGGCTGTCGTCCTGCGACACGAGGGCAGGACGGCCGCCGGGCGCGGCCGGCTCCTCGCTCCCGCGCTCCACCAGCCCCGGCAGCGCGACCGTGAACGCCTGGGCCACCGCGTAGGTCGCGGCCAGGGCGACCCCGAGGGCCAGCGCGGCGTGGCCGGTCTGCACGGCGGACCCGGCCAGCAGCGCCACGGCCACCACGCCACCGCGGTGGGCGATCTGCACCAGCGCGCCACCGGCGGCCTGGAGGATCGCGAAGCGCAGCGCTCCCGCCGGCAGTTCGACGACCGCGCGCGCCCCGCGCAGCGCAGGGCCGGCCGTTGCCGCCCCGAGGCCCAGCGCCACGACACAGGACAGCGCGATCCCCGCCACCGCCGCGGTCACGCCGCCAAACGGATACAGGACCAGCACCGCGATCACCAGCACGGCGTTCTGCAGCGGGTAGCGCGCGCTCCAGGGGCCGGTCCGCCCGAGGCCCAGTCCTGTCTGCAGCGCCAGCGTCGCGGCGACGCTGAGGGCGAGGGACACCAGCACCAGAGCCGTGAGGTCGGCTGGGAAGGCGGAGGGGTCGACCGCCACGAGCATCCCGGCGACGAGGGCGACGACCGCGAGCTGCGCTGCCCGGCCCACCGCCAGGCGAGCGGCCAGCGCACGGGCCAGCGCGGCGCGCTCCTCAGGCGGCGCCGCGGGCACGTAGCGAGCCATGAGCGTCGGACCGCCGAGCATCATGGCCACCGAGGCGATGGTCACGATCGTGAGCGCCACCGAGAAGCGGCCGAAGTCGGCCGGGCCCAGCACGCGCGGAACGAGGACGGCGAGAGCGACCAGCGTCACGAGCTCCGCCGTCTTCCCGGCCACGCTGACCATGACCGCGCTGCGCAGGCCGGTGTTCGCCGCCCGATGGGCGGGTGGCGCCGGCGGCGGCGCGGGCGAGGCCGCGAGCTGAGGCGCGCCCACCCGGCCGGCCCGATTAGGTAGCCCTAATGCCACCGGCGGGATCGTAGTGCAACAGCGGGCCGCCTCGGGGGAGCGAGCCGCGCGATAACGACCGCCGGGCCGTCTACGATCCCGGTATGGACGCTGATCTCCCGTCTACGATTCCCGCATGGACGC
>JBBJOB010000020.1:0-14813 GCA_037721455.1 Solirubrobacteraceae bacterium
GGCGGGCGGGGCCGAAATCATCGTGATCGACGCCACGCTCCTGCACACCGGCGAGGCGGTCGCCGCCGTGGTCGCCGCCCGGGCCGAGCATACGGAGGCCGCCGTGCTCGTCGTTGCCCCAAGCGCCGAGCCCGCCCTGGTGGGGGGCCTGCTCGACGCGGGCGCGACGTCTCTTCTGCCCGCCGACGCGACGCCCGAGCAGGTCCGCGCCACGCTGGCCGGCGTCCGCGCCGGCGCCCCATTGGTCGATCTGCGCATGCTGCGCCCCACGCTGGACACCTACGCGCAGCTCCTCGCGGTCTCGCGTGGTCGCGACCGCGCGATCATCGACTCGCTGGCCGCCGCCGTGGAGGCCAAGGACGTGGTGACCAGTCGCCACCTCCACGAGGTCAGCCGCCTGGCCTGCCAGCTCGCCGCCGAGGTGGCCCCCGACCTCGCCGAGCGCGAGGACTTCCTCTTCGGCTGCCTGGTGCACGACGTGGGCAAGATCGGCGTGCCCGAGGCCATCCTGGCCAAGCCCGCGGCCCTGGACGAGGCCGAGTGGGCGGTCATGCGCCGCCACCCGGTCACAGGCGCGGACGTCGTCCGACCGCTCGGGCTGCCGCCGATGGTGGAGCAGATCGTGCTCCACCATCACGAGCGCTGGGACGGCGCGGGCTACCCGCACGGCCTGCGAGCGCACGACATCCCGCTCGAGGCCCGGATCTTCTCGGTCTGCGACGCGCTGGAGGCGATGACCGCCACCCGCCCCTACCGCGCGGCGATGCCCGTGCGCGCCGCGCTGGCCGAGGTCCACGCCTGCGCGGGCCAGCAGTTCGACCCCTTCGTGGTGTCCGGGCTGAAGCGCGGGCTGGAGCGCGGGAGGATCGCCCTCACCGCTGCACAGGACACCGCCTCGGCGTGCCCTCGACGGCCGTCGGGGTTGGTAGGGTGCGACCCCGCATGACCCTCCCCCAGCGCTACCGCATGCGCGTTCCGTCGACCGGGCGCGAGGTAATCCGGGAGGCCGTCCCCGGCACCGTCTACGTGGACCGTGAGTCGGGCGAGGAGCTGGAGGTCATGGGCAAGGTTCTGCCCCTGGCCCCGTCGGCCTCGCGCCTGCCGTGGGCGGTGGAGAACCTGCGCTTCTGCCCGTGGTGCGACCAGCTCGCTCAGAAGGATCTCAACGACTGCCCGCATTGCGCCCGGCGCATGTCCCCCGTCGACCACCACCACCGATCGACGTAGACGGGGAGCTGATCGTGGTGCGCGCGACCGTGCCCGCCCTCGTCTCCCTGGTGCTCGCTCTCGGCCTGGCCTCTTGCGGTGGCGATGCCGACGTCATCGACGCGACGCCGGAGACCCAGCCCACCCTGACCATCCCCGGTGGCGGCGCGGGCGCCGGCGCGCTAGGCGAGGAGCCGCCGGCCACGACGACGACGCCCGAGGGCGAGCAGGCCCCCGGCGGGACGACGCCCGAGGGCCAGACGCCCGCCGACGAGCCCGTGCCCGGCGAGACCGAGCCCGGCGCCGCGCCGGAGCCCGGCGCCGCGCCCGACGACGGCACCACGCCCGAGGATCCCACCGCCGAGTTCGGCGACTTCTGCGATCAGAATCCCGGCGTCGAGGGCTGCTGAGCGGCGTCAGGGTCTCGGCCGCACCCTTACTCCTCCGCGTTGGGCACGAAGGTCGCCGAGTAGGTCACGCGTGCGGTGCGGTAGAGGCACCGGAAGCTCGCCGTGCGCCGTCGGCCCAGCATGGCCCGCTGGGTGGTCACGTCGGCACAGCGGCCCTCGGGCCGGCTTCCCCGCCACGACGAGGTTCCCGGCTGGCCGACCTGCAGGACCGGAGCCCAGGTGGGCACGGTGAGCGCGATCCAGTCGCCCTCGCGGACGGGGAGCGTACGATCCAGGGGGAACCGGACGCTGCGCCCCAGCCACGGGCGCAGGTCGGTCATCGGGCCCTTGTGCACGACGCGGTGGACCAGCCGTTCCCCCGGGCGCAGCACCACGATCGCGGCCTGCGGGCGGCCGAAGGCCTCGTCGAAGCCGCCGCGCTGCTCGGGGCCGGGGTCACCGAGGGCGACGTTCCAGGCCACGATGCGCCCGTCGGCGGGGGCGCGGTAGAGGCCGCGGTCGGGCCCGACCTTGGCCTGGTAGGCGGTGGCCCGGGTGAGGGCCTGGCAGGGGCTCTGCGGGCAGGAGGCGGTGGCGCCTGCGGGCAGGGCTCCCAGCTCGGCGACCTGGGCCGAGGCCGTGGCGGGCAGCAGGAGGGCGGCCGACAGGGCCGCGAGGAGGAGTGGGCGCTTCATCACAGCGATTGAACACCGTGGCGCGGCGGAGGGTTGCGTCGACTGGACGATGCAACGAGCCTTGCGTGAGCACAAGCACTTCCCAAGCACCTCCGAGGCGCCCTGGCGGTGCGGGGCGAACCACCGCCAAGGCGCCTGGTGCCCGTCGTCAGTCCTCGGAGACCGACTCGGCCGACGGCGCGGAGGGCGCGCTGGCCGCGGGGCCGTGCTCG
The DNA here is from genome assembly GCA_037721455.1 of Solirubrobacteraceae bacterium. Classification (GTDB taxonomy): domain Bacteria; phylum Actinomycetota; class Thermoleophilia; order Solirubrobacterales; family Solirubrobacteraceae; genus Siliceabacter. The sequence continues at coordinate 2,503 of JBBJOB010000020.1, forward strand.
ATGAGGGGGCGCACGGCGCCCGGTCTCCGCCACATGCTCATCGGCGCAGCTCCTCGCCCGCTGCGGCGATGTCGTCCGGATCCCCCGGCGTGGGGACCCAGGGCAGGCGCAGCCCGTCCTCGGCGTAGCGCGGGACGACGTGCAGGTGAAAGTGGAAGACCGTCTGCCAGGCCGCTGCGCCGCACGCGTTGAGCAGGTTGACCCCGGCGGCGCCCAGGACGTCGCGCTGGCGCGCGGCCAGACGCTGCCCGGCGCTCGCGACGGCCGCGAGGTCGTCCGGGTCGATGTCGTGCAGGTCGCGCGCATGGTTGCGCGGCACCACGAGCGCGTGCCCGCGGGTGCCTGGGTTGATATCCATGAACGCGACGGTCCGCTCGTCCTCGTCGATCTTCGTCGAGGGAACGTCACCGGCGACGATCTTGCAGAACAGGCAGTCGGGGTCGGTCGTGGCCATGGCGCCACCCTAGGGCGTGGCTGGCTAGGGTGCGCGCCGATGCACGGCGCCGTCCACGACCCTGCGGGTCTCGAGGCTGTGCTGCACCATCTCGCGGCGATCGAGCGCCCGTCGGCCTCCGAGGGCGAGCGGGAGGCGGCGCAGTGGATCGCGGCGCGACTGGAGGAGCTGGGCTGCGCGGCAGGCGTCGAGGAGGAGCGCGCGCACGGAACGTACTGGTGGCCGCTGGGCATCGCTGCCGCGGCGGGCGCCGCGGGCGGCGTGCTGGCCTTGCGGGGCCGGCGGCGCGGCCGCGCCCTGTCGCGGCTCGCCGGCGGCGCGCTGGCCGCGGCCGGCGCGGCGGCCATCGCCGACGACGTCACCGGCGGGCGGCTGTGGCTGCGCCGCGCGCTGCTCCCCCACCGCCCGACGTTCAACGTCGTCGCGCGGACCGGGGACCGCGACGCGCGGCGCACCATGGTGCTGGTGGCCCACCACGATGCCGCGCACACCAGCATGCTGTTCGACCCGCGGCCGCTGCGCGCGTTCGCCGACCGCCTCCCCGACGTCTACGCGCGCTTCACGAGCACCCCGCCGCTCATGTGGCCCGTGGTCGGAGGGCCCTCGCTGGTCGCCTTGGGCTCGCTGCTGGGCAGCCGCGCTCTGCTGCGCGCCGGCACGCTGGTCAGCGCCGGGACCGTGGCCTCCATGGCGGAGATCGGCGCAGGTGCTGTTGTGCCCGGCGCCAACGACAACCTCACGGGCGTGGCCACGCTGCTGGGCGTGGCGCACGCGCTGCGCGAGGAGCCCGTCGAGGGCCTGGCGGTACTGCTCGTCTCGACGGGCAGCGAGGAGTCCTTCATGGAGGGGATGCGGGCGTTCGCCGCCCGGCACTTCCCGTCGCTGCCCGCCGACTCCACCCACGTCATCTGTGTCGACACGGTCGGCTCGCCGCGGCTGGTGCTCATCGAGGGTGAGGGCATGCTGCGCATGAACCTCTACCCCGACGACTTCAAGGCCCTGGTGCGCACGTGCGCCGCCCGGGAGGGCATCCCGCTCGACGGCGGCGTGACCTTCCGCAACGCCACCGACGCGCTGATCGCGCTCAAGGCCGGCTACCCGACGGTGATGCTGGGCTCCTTCGACCGCTACCGCATGCCGGCCAACTATCACGCGCCCACCGACACGGCCGACAACGTCGAGCTGGGCACGCTGCACCAGGCCGTGGCGCTGTGCACGGCCGTCGTGCGGCAAATGGCCCCGCGCGGCGCGGGCTCCTAACGAGCGGCCAGCACGCCGGCGACGTGGCGCTCGATGGCCGCGGCGGCCCCAGGGGGGACCTCGCCGAAGGAGACCCGCTTGCCCGCGCGGGTGCGCAGGCGCAGCACCGCCCAGCGCCGGCGCGGGCGCCGCAGGCGGTGTGTGACCTGCTCGACGTCGCGGAAGCGCAGCGAGCGCACGCGACCCATGATCGCGTCGTCGTGCAGCCACAGCAGGCGGCGGTCGGTCAGGGCCAGCAGCGAGCGTGGGCTGGCCCATGTGGCCACGGGGGTGACCAGGTGCACGGCCTCCCCCTCCTCCAGCGCGCCGAGCAGCTCGGGGCCCAGCGCCCAGCGGGTGCGCTCGGACAGCCAGTGTCCGGCCTGGGAGCGGTGGGGCGGCGCGGGAGCCGCACCCGCAGCGGGCGCGCCGCCGCCGGACGGCGCGCCGCTGGCGCGCCGCAGTTCCTCGTAGGCGGCGTTGACGGCGGCCATGCGCCGCTGCGCGTCCTCACCGCCACCCCGGTCGGGGTGCCAGCGCTTGGCCTCCCGTCGGTAGGCGGTGGCCAGGTCTGCCGCCGACGCGCCCGGCGCGACGCCCAGGACGGCATGGGGGTCCATGACGTGAGCCTACGAGGGGAAGATCACCGCGACCGGCAGCGCGAAGCCGGGCAGCAGCGGGGAGCTGAGCGTCTCATCGCGCTCGAGCTCGAGGCTGACGTCGAACCCGGTCGCCCCGCCGCTCGACCGCCGGTAGGCGAGGACGCTACAGGCCTTGGTGTCCACGAGCCAGAGCTCGCGCAGGCCGCGCTGCTCGTAGACGTGGCGCTTGACGCCGACGTCGTAGCGCCAGGTCGAGGGGGAGCGCACCTCAACCGCGAGGTCGGGCATGGGGTAGGGGCCGCTCTCCTCCAGCGCCCCGACCCGATCCTGGGCGTACCAGAGCAGGTCGGGCGCATAGAGGTTCTCGTCGTCCACGCGCACGGCGAGGGGCAGGATGACCTCCCCGCGGCCACCTTCGGCCGTCGCCCATGTCTTGAGCGCAAAGAGCAGTTCGACCAGCGCTCGCTGGTGCGGCGCCTTCGGCTGGTTCACGACGACCTCCCCAGCGATGAGCTGGATCGTTCGCCCCGGCGTCTCCTCGGTGTAGGTGGCGAGGAACTCGTCCGTCGTCATGCGCTGCGCGACCGCCATGCCGCCAATGGTAGACCCGGGACCCATTGCCGTGTCTAGGGCTGAGCCGGGGAATGTTCGCCCCCCCTGGCGTGAGCGAAGGCCTCCTCCCGCGTGGTGATCTCGCCGGCGTACTGGGCCACGGCGAGCTCGGCGAGGACGTCGCCGAGCCACGGTCCGGGCGGGCGCCCGAGCGCGTGCGCGAGCTCGTCGCCGCGCACGAGGGGCGGCGGCGGCCCGTGCTTCTGCCAGCGCAGGGCGTCGGGTAGCAGCGCGCGCACGAGCGGGAGGTGGCGCTCGATGGCCTCCTGCGCCTTGCGCCCGCGGGTGGCCAAGCGATCGGCGACGCTGAGCAGGGTGACGTCGGCGGCCACCGGGGTGCAGGCCACGAGGTAGGCGTGGACGGTACGACGCTCGAGCGGGCGGTCGTGCACCAGGAAGCCGGTGCGCAGGTGATGGCGGGCCAGCGCTGCGACGTGGGCGCGCACGCGCTCGCCGGTGCGCAGGCGAGCGAGGACGTCGCGGCTCATGCGCGCGCCGAGCTCGTCGTGACCGGGGAACCCGTGGCCGCCCTGGGGCAAGGGCGTCTGGGTGGCGGGCTTGGCCACGTCGTGCAGCAGCGCGCCGAAGCGCAGGCCTGCCCCCCGGGTCAGGTCGTCCCCCAAAGGCTGGGCGAGCAGGGCACGCACCCCGTCGGCGTGCTCCTCGCCCAGGACCGCGCCCGGGTCGCGCTCGATGGCCATCGCGTGCTCGAGGACCTCCATGACATGGCCGTGCACGTCGCGGTGGTGGTAGCGCGTCTGCTCGACGCCGTGCATCTCACACAGCTCGGGCAGGACTACGGCGGTGGCGCCGGCGCGCTCGAGGAGGTCGAGCCCGGCGAGCGCCTCGTCGGCAATGACGATGCGCTTGAGTTCGGCGAACACGCGCTCGCCGGCCACCCGCTCCAGGCCGCCGGCATGCCGACGCGCGGCGGCAAGCGTCTGCTCCTCGGCGGTCAGGCGCAGCTCGCAGCTCAGCCGCGCGAGGCGCACCGTGCGCAGCGGGTCGTCGGCGAAGGCCTGCTCGCTGACCATGCGCAGCCGCCCGGCTGCGAGGTCGTCGGCACCCCCGTGGGGGTCGATCGTCACGCCGCCCGCGAGTGGCTCGGCCATGGCATTGAGAGTGAAGTCGCGCAGGGCGAGGTCGGCCTCGATGGTCGTCCCGCGGCGCGGCGTGAGGTCGGCCTGCCAGGAGCGGTCGGGGGCAAGGACGCGCCACGAGCCCCAGGTGTCCGACAAGGCGAAGGCCGGCCCGCCGGCCGACCGCGCCAGCGTCTTCGCGGCCGGCGCCGCGTCCCCGGGCACCACAAGGTCCAGATCCGTCAGCGGCCGGCCCAGGAGCCGGTCGCGCACCGCGCCGCCGACGAGGTGGACCTCCCCACCGGCCAGCGCGGCGCGCGCGACCTCGAGCGGGTCGCTCACAGCGCACGCTCCGGTGCCCCCTGCGCCCCCGCCAGGAGCGCGGCAGCCTCCGCGTCCACCGGCTCGCCGTCGCGGTGGTGGGCGCGGGGGATCCGGGCCAGCAGGGCGGTCGTGACCTCGTAGTTGATCGTGCCCAGCCGGCGGGCGACCTCCTCCGCGAGAATGCGCTCGCCGCCGCGCGCGCCCAGGAGGACGGCCTCGTCGCCGACGGCGACCCGCGGCGCCGGGCCCGCGTCCACGGTGACGTAGTCCATGGAGACCGTGCCCACCAGCGGTCGGCGCTCGTCGGCCAAGAGCACGTCCGCGGCGTTGGTCAGCGCCCGCGACCAGCCGTCGCCGTAGCCGACGGGCAGCGTCGCGATGGTCGTCGGCTCGCGCGCGACGAACCGCCGTCCATACCCCGCGCTCTCTCCGGGCCTTATCGGCTTGAGCGCGGCGACGGCGGCGCGCAGCTCCAGGGCGGGCTCGAGCTCGTGGGCCGTGGGGTCCGCACCGAAGGGGTCGAGCCCGTAGATGCCCACGCCCGGGCGGACCATGTCCAGGTGGGCGTCGCGGTCGCGCAGGATCGCCGCGCTGTTGGCGGCGTGAACGATCAGCCCGCGGTGGCGCTCGCGCAGCGGCAGCGCCCAGGCGCGAAAGCGCTCGAGCTGCGCCGCGAAGAAGGTGTCGCCGCGCTCGTCGGCCGTGGCGAAGTGGGTCATGGCCCCGGCGAGCTCCACGCCGGGTGCCGCGGCAGCGGCCTCGGCGACGCGCGTGGCCTCCTCGGGGTCGCGGGTGCCCAGTCGACCCATACCCGTGTCGAGCTTGACGTGGATCCGGCCGCCGCCGCGCGCGGCGACCGCCTCGACGAACGCCTCGCACCAGGCGACCACGTCGGCGCCGGCGGCCAGGGCGGCGTCTAGATCGTCGCCCAGGAGAGAGCCCATCACGAGCAGGCGGCCCTCCGCGCCGGCCGCCCGCAGGGCCACAGCCTCCTGCGCGGTGGCCACCGCGAGCCACTGCGCGCCACCAGCCTGGGCGGCGCGCGCGGAGGCCACTGCCCCGTGCCCGTAGCCCTCGGCCTTGACCACGGCGCAGATCCGGCAGCCGGTCGCCAGCTGCCGCGCGAAGCGGGCGACGTTGCGCTCGATCGCGGCGACGTTGACGGCGGCGAGGGCGCGGAGCGGCACGGGTTGAGGCTACCGAGGCGACAGTGGCGCGCGCCCCGCTTTGGCGGCGCGGCGCCCTCGCCGGCATCGAGTGTCGACTTGTTAGTCCTCAGGACGAAGAACTCGACACTCGGCGCTCGTCGAGGTCCGCGCGGGCGCGGCCTAGATGGTCGGCCACGTCGCCGGCCATGACCGCCTCCGGCCCGTGCTCGGCCGCGGCGAGCTGCCCGGCCCGGGCGTGGACGAGGACGGCGGCGCAGGCGGCCGTGAACGGCTCGACGCCCTTGGCCAGGTAGGCCGCGACCACGCCTGTGAGGACGTCGCCCGTGCCCGCGGTGGCCAGGGCGGGCGCAGAGAGAGCGTTGATGGCGGTGCGACCGTCGGGCGCGGCGACGATGGTGTCGTCGCCCTTGAGGACAACGACCGCGCCGCTGCGCCGTGCCGCCTCGCGGGCGTGGTGCAGGCGCCGGGCCGAGACGGCGTCGCTGTCGACCTCGAGCAGGCGGCCCAGCTCGCCGGCATGCGGGGTGAGGACGGTGGGCGCCCCGCGCGTCGCCAGCGCCTCCAGGCGCCCGGCGTGGGCGTTGAGCCCGTCGGCGTCCAGGACCACCGCGACCTCCGCGCGCCGGGCGACCTCCCGGGCCACCTGCGCCACACGCTCGTCGCGGCCCAGGCCCGGGCCCAGGGCCAGCGCGCCGCCGCGGGCGGTGGCCTCGAGCACGGCCTCGACGGCGGACGGCCCCAGCCGCCCGTTCTCCTCGGGCAGCGCGCGCGACATGACCTCGGTCAGCTTGAGCTCGAAGATCTCGTTCAGCGACGCAGGCGCCAGCACGCTCACGTACCCGGCGCCCGCGCGGGCAGCGGCGATAGCGGCGAGCGTGGGCGCGCCGGTCAGTCCGGCCGACCCGCCGCACACCAGCACGTGGCCGGAGGTGAACTTGGAGCCCGGCGCGTCGCGGCGGGGCACCCCGGCGAGGACGGCCGGCGTGATGAGCCCGGTCGCCGTCTCGACGGGCGCGCCCGCGGGGATCCCGATGTCGATGACCTCGACGCGACCGGCCAGCGCCTTGGCAGGCGCGACGTACAAGCCGGGCTTGGCGGCTGCGAAGGTGGCCGTGGCCAGGGCACGGACGGCAACGCCCTCCACCTCACCAGTGGAGGCGTCGGCGCCGCTCGGGCCGTCGGCGGCGACGACCGGCGCCCCGGTCGCGTTGACCGCCTCGATCGCCTGCGCGGCGGCGCCGTGCGGCGCTCCCGAGGTGCCCGTCCCCAGGATCGCGTCCACCATGACCGCCGCGCCATCCAGGCGGCCGGCGGCGAACGGCTCCACCGCGGGCGCGGCGTCAAGGACGCTCTCGGGCAGGTCGCCCGCCGGGTCGATGCCCAGACGGCGCAGGTTCTCCGCCGCGTCGCCGCGCAGCTCACCGGGCGCGGGCAGCAGCAGGATCCGTACCTCGCGCCCGGCCTCGCGCAGCAGTCGCCCAGCCACCAGGCCGTCGCCGCCGTTGTTGCCCTTGCCGCACACGACGGCCACCGGCCCGTCGGGTGCCACCTCCCCCACGAGGCGCGCAAGGCCGGCGCCCGCGCGCTCCATGAGCTCCAGCGAGGGAATGCCATGGTGCTCGATGGCCCAGGCATCGGTGGCGCGCATGGCCTGCGCGTCGGGCAGCGGGTCGAGCCAGGGCGGGAGGGCGGCGGTCACCCGTCGACCACGGCCACCGCGCCCGCAAGCCCCCGGGTGTGGGTCAGCGACACGCGCACGCGTACGCCGCGCTGCGCCAGCGCGCCCCGCAGGTGCACCCGCGGCGCGCCGTCGCCGCGCAGCACCTCGATGTCCTGCCATGACCATCCGCGCAGCTCGAGTGCCTTGGCCACCGCCTCCTTGGCGCAGAAGCGTGCCGCCAGGTGCATGGCGGGCCGGGGCCGGGCGGCGGCGTAGGCCCGCTCGGCCTCGGTGAACAGCCGCTCGGCCAGCTTGGGGCGCCTCGCCAGCGCGCGCTCCAAGCGCTCGACCTCCAGCAGGTCGAGGCCCAGGCCACTCACTCCCGCAGACCCGCTTCGCTCACTCGACGGTGACCGTCTTGGCCAGGTTGCGCGGCTGGTCGACGTTGAGGCCTCGCCGGCGGGCGATGGCGTAGGCCACCATCTGCAGCGGCACCACCGCGAGCAGCGGCTGCAGCGTCCAGTCGGTGCGGGGCACGCGCAGCAGCTCCTCGGCATGGGCGGCGATCATCTCGTTGCCCTCGGTGGCCACGGCGATGACGTGGGCGCCGCGGGCCGAGACCTCCTGCATGTTGGAGGCGATCTTCTCGAGCACCGGCGAGTCGGTGGCCACGACGACCACCGGGGTGGACTCGTCCAGCAGCGCGATGGGGCCGTGCTTCATCTCGCCCGCCGCGTAGGCGTCGGTGGCGATGTAGGAGATCTCCTTGAGCTTGAGAGCGCCCTCCAGGGCCACGGGCAGGCCCAGGTGGCGGCCGAGGTAGAGGAAGAAGTGTTTGTCGCCGTGGCGAGCAGCGACGCCTTCAGCGACCTTCCCGAGGCCCTCCAGGGTCTGGACCAGCAGCTCGGGCATGCGCCGCAGGTCGGCCACCAGCGCGCTGCGCCGCTGCGCGTCCAGGGTGCCGCGCAGCTCCGCCAGGCGCAACGCGAGCAGGTACATGACCGCGACCTGGCACACGAAGGTCTTGGTCGCCGCGACGCCGATCTCCAGCCCAGCGCGGGTGTAGAGGACGCCGTCGCACTCCCGCGTGGCCTGCGAGCCCATGACGTTGGTGATGGCCAGCACCCGCGCGCCGCGCTCGCGGGCGACACGCATGGCGGCCAGCGTGTCGCGGGTCTCGCCCGACTGGGTGATGCCCACGACGAGGTCGCCCTCCCCCACCACGGGGTCGCGGTAGCGGTACTCCGAGGCGATGTCCATCTCCACCGAGAGGCGCGCCCAGGACTCGATTGCGTAGCGGCCGATCAAGCCCGCGTGGTAGGAGGTGCCACAGGCCACCACGACGACGCGCTTCACGCCCTCCAGGAGGGACTCGTCGAACGCGCCCGGCTCGCTCAGGTCCACCCCGTCGGCCCGGCGCGTGCGGTCGCCGATCGTCTCGGCCACCGCCTCGGGCTGGTCGTGGATCTCCTTGAGCATGAAGGTCTCCCAGCCCGACTTCTCCGCCGTCGACTCGTCCCAGTCGACCTCGGCGACCTCGCGCTGCACCTCGACGCCGGCCGCGTCGAGGAAGGTGGCCCCGTCGGGGCGCAGGACGACGACCTCGCCGTCCTCGATGTGCTGCACGCGACGCGTCTCGCTCAGGAAGGCGGCTATGGCCGAGGCGAAGAAGCGCTCGTCCTCCCCTACGCCCACGACCAGCGGACACTCGTTGCGCGCGCCGACCAGGACGTCGGGCTCGCCCACCGCCATCGCCACGAAGGCGTAGTGCCCCTCGAGCTCACCCACGGCGCCCTGCACGGCGGCGGCGAGGTCGTCGGTGCGCTCGAGGTGATGGGAGACCAGGTGGGCGATGACCTCCGCGTCGGTCTGCGAGGTGAAGACGGCGCCCAGTGCGCCCAGGCGCTCCTTGAGGGCCAGGTAGTTCTCCACGATCCCGTTGACCACCACGTGCACGTGGTCCGCCGTGTCAGCGTGCGGGTGCGCGTTGGCCTCGGTCACCTTCCCGTGGGTGGCCCAGCGCGTGTGGCCGATGCCCGTGGTCGGTGCCGGCGTGGCCAGAGCGACCGCGCTCCCCTCGGCGCCCGCGCGAGCCAGCTCGGCCGAGCCCACGGCGTCCAGCAGGCGTCCGAGGTTGCCCACCGCGCGCACCGACTCGATCCGCCCGTCGCCGAGCACGGAGATGCCCGCGGAGTCGTAGCCGCGGTACTCCAGGCGCTGGAGCCCCGCCAGCAGGAGCTCCTGCGCCGCCCGGGGCCCGACGTAGCCGACGATGCCGCACATGGTCGCGACAGCCTAGTGGCGGCAGGACGCGACACAGCCGTCCCGGCGGTGTGTACGGTGTTACACTGACCCCGTGCCCACGAATCGGCGACGTCACGCTCTCACCGAGACACCGCGCGTGCAGGGCGCGCTCGACGAGTTGCGCCATGAGTCGGGAGACGATGGCGTCGACCTGCCGGACCTCGTGATCCGAGGCGCGAAGCAGAAGTCCGCCGAGCTGAGGACTGCTCGCGAGGACGCGCATGCGCGGCGCAGGCGCTTCGCCGACTGGGTGCGCCGCGGTGATCTCGGGATCGACCACGCCGCAGCCGACGAGGTCGAGCACCTGACGCGGCGCAAACTGGTCGAGGCGCGCCCGCTGTGAGCGGATCGGCGCTGCTGGACACCTCGGCCTGGCACCGCCTCACGCACCCGGACCTCCCCGCCGCACGCCGTGATGAGATCCTCGACCGAGCGGAGCGAGGGGTGCTCGTCGTCTGCCTGCCCGTCGTCCTCGAGGGCGGCTACTCCGCGCGGGACGCCCGCACGCACGAGGAAGTGGTGGCCAGACTGTTGGACCTGCCGTGGTACGACCTCGGCCCACGGGCCCAGCAGGGTGCGCTCGACGCACAGCGGGAGCTCGCCCGTGCCGGCCACCACCGCCTGGCGCCGGTGGATCTCATGATCGCCGCCGTCGCGGACGAGCATCGCTGCGCGGTCCTGCACTACGACACCGACTACGACCTGCTCGCCCGGCACACCAGCCTTCGCTTCGAGAGCGAATGGCTGGCGGAGCGCGGAACGCTGCGCTGAGCCGGCTTCAGGCTGCGGGGACGCCCGCGGCAGCCTGCACGACGGCCACCAGCCGGTCGCAGACCGCGTCGGCCTCGTCGGCGGTGGGCGCCTCGACCATGACGCGCACGAGGGGCTCGGTGCCCGAGGCGCGTATGAGGACGCGGCCGCGGCCGGCCAGCGAGCGCGACGCCGCCTCGGTGGCGGCGGCCAACTCAGGGCTGTCCATGGCGCCGTCGCGGTCGGCGACGCGGACGTTGACCAGTCGCTGGGGGAGCTTCTCCATCGCGTGGCGGTCGGCCAGGTCCCCGCCGGCCAGCGCCTCGAGGGTCAGCAGCGCGCTGGCGATACCGTCGCCCGAGGGAACGAAGCCCATGTCGATCACGTGGCCGGACTGCTCGCCGCCCAGCGCCCAGCCACGGGCACGCAGCTCCTCGAGCACGTAGCGGTCGCCGACCTTGGTGGTGGCGACCTCGACGCCGGCCTCACGCATCGCCGTGTGGAAGCCGTAGTTGGTCATCACCGTCACGGCCACGCCGTTGCCGGGCAGGCGGTCGTGGGCGCGTAGGTGCAGCGCGGCCAGCGCGATGAGCTCGTCGCCGTCGACCACCACGCCGGCACGGTCGACGGCCAGCATGCGGTCGCCGTCGCCGTCGAAGGCGAAGCCCAGGTCGTGGCCCCCTCCGGCCACGGTGGCAGACAGCGCCTCGACGTGGGTGGAGCCGCAGCCGGCGTTGATGTTGCGCCCGTCGGGCTGGTCGGCCAACACGGTGACCGCGGCGCCCAAGCGGCGGAAGATCTCGGGCGCGGCGCGGTGGGTCGCCCCGTTGGCGCAATCCAGGAGCACGTCGACCCCGACCAGGTCGAGCCCCGCGAAGCGCGTGTGGAGGCTGCGCAGGTAGTCCTCCTGCGTGCCGTGTAGGCGGTGGACGCGGCCGAGGCGCCCGGGCTTCGCAAGGGGCTCGTCAAGGCGCTGCTCGATACGTAGCTCGGTGGCGTCGGAGAGCTTGAAGCCGTCGGCGCCGAAGAACTTGATCCCGTTGTCGGCGTAGGGGTTGTGCGAAGCGCTGATGACAGCCGCGAGGTCGAAGCCATAGCGGCCCAGCAGCAGCGGCGCGGCGGGCGTCGGCAACACGCCGCCCAGCAGCGCATCGCCGCCGGCGGCGGTGATGCCGGCGGCCAGTGAGGCCTCGAGCATCTCCCCCGACTCGCGGGTGTCGCGCACCACCAGCACCCGCGGGTGCTCCGCGCCCGCCTGCGCCGTGGCCGCGCGGCCCAGCGCCAGTGCGAGCTCGGCGGTGAGCAGCTCGCCCGCGACGCCGCGGACGCCGTCGGTTCCGAACAGCCTGCGGGCCACGGAGGGGCCGGGGGCTAGGGGTGCCGAAGGCGGCCCCGTGGCCGCCGTAGGCGGGTCCCCAGGTCGTGCAAGCGACACCGGCTCATCGCTTGGAGAACTGCGGCCGCTTGCGGGCCTTCTTGAGCCCGGCCTTCTTGCGCTCCTTTGCGCGCGCGTCGCGCGTCAGGAACCCGCGGCGCTTGAGCTCGCCGCGCAGGTTGGGCTCGGCCTCCAGCAGCGCGCGCGAGATACCGTGGCGCAGCGCACCGGCCTGCGAGGAGACACCGCCGCCGTGCATACGGGCCACCACATCCATGCGATCCGCGTAGCCGACGGTCTCCAGCGGCTGGCGGATGGTGCGCTGCAGGGTCGAGCGCGGGAAGTAGGCGTCCAGTGGGCGGCCGTTGATCGTGTAGTCGCCGGTGCCGGGACGCAGCGTCACGCGAGCGACCGCGGTCTTGCGCTTGCCGGTGGCCCGGTAGCGGGCCTCGGCGCCGAGGTCGATGGTCACCGCGGCGATCGGCTGGTCGTCGGCGGCGTCCTCGGCGGCCGCCGCGGCTGCCTCCTCGGCCTCGCGCTCGGCCAAGGGATCGGCGCCCTCCTCGACGATGTCCACGTCGAGGTCCATGCCCGGGATTGCCGGCTTGACCCGTGGAGCGGCGTCCTCCTCGTCGTCGAGCACGTCGACGGCTTCGGTCTCGACCGCTTCGGTCTCGACCGGCTCAGCCTCGTCGGCGGTCGCCGCCGGAGCGGCCTCGACCGACTCGGCGGGCTCGTCCTCG
>JBBJOB010000208.1:0-4075 GCA_037721455.1 Solirubrobacteraceae bacterium
ACGACCCCTAGTTCTGGGCGCCGCCGAAGCCGCGCATGCGCTCGGTCATCGACCCTGCGCGGTCGATGATCTGGCTGAAGCGCACGACGGTCACGGTGGCCTCGAGGTCCACGGAGCGGCCGTAGATCTGCTCGAGGAAGTGCACCATCTCCTCGATGCGGCGAAACTCGGGGTTGTCGTGCTCGATGTCGCGGGGGGAGAGCTCCCTCACCCGCTTGACCTCGACCTGGTCGATCACGGCGTCGAAGATCTTCTCCCGGGGTGAGTGCTGGTAGCCGACCGTCACCAGAACCGCCTGGTTCTTGGCGTACTTGTGGGACTTGTCGCCCAGGCGGATCGTGGCCGTCTTGCGGCCCCGCTTGAGCTGGTCGGCGAAGATCGTCGAGTAGAAGTTCAGGACCTGCACGGAGAGGGAGCCTAGACGACCGCAGGGAGAAAGTCGGGGGGCCCGGCTCACCGGCCATGGGGCCGGCTCGCCACCCCTTGCGCCAGCGCCCGACGGGCCATCTCGCGCTCGCCGGTATAGGTGAGGGTGGTCGCGGCCTCGGCCAGGTCCACCCAGCGGGCCTCCTCGACCTCGTGGTCGTGGTCGGCGGGGCTGCCGGCCACGTAGCGGAAGAGGAAGAAGGCCACGACCTTGGCCACGCGGCGCCCGTCGCGCTGGTACCGGTAGCGCACCTCCCCGAGCTTCTCGACCAGGTCGGCCTCGACGCCCGCCTCCTCGCGTAGCTCGCGCGCGGCGGCGTCGGGCGCGATCTCCCCCTGCTCGGGATGGCCCTTGGGGAGAGCGAGAACCCTCGATCCGTCGGCGGCGCGGCGTGTGGGCACGATGACCACGGTGCGCCCAGCACCGTCGACCACCACGCCGCCCGCAGAGAACTCCACCATCAGTGGCCGGGGCGGACCACTAGTAGACGTAGCGCCCCAGGGCGTCGCTGTCGTGGATCACCAGGCGCCCGCGGCCCTGGGTGACGACGCCGGCGCGCTCCAGCACGGCCAGGAAACGGCTTGCCGACTCGCGGCTGGAGCCGGCGAGCTGCGCGATGTCGGCCTGGGTGATGCGCACCATCACCTTTTCGCCGTCCGCGGTGCCGGTGCCGCTGCTTGCCGCGGTGCCCTCCTTGCGCGCCTGCTCCACCAGCATCCCGAGCACCGAGGCGACCCGGCTCTGCACCGTCTGGAAGGACTGGCGGGCGATGCGCTCGTTCGCGGCGCGCAGGCGGCGGCCCATGCTCGTCACCAACTTGACCGCGATGTCGGGATGGCGGACCAGGAGGCGGCGCATGTCGACCATGGCGACGGCCAGCGCGTCGACCTCGTCGAGGGTCTGCACGGTGGCCGAGCGGCGCTCGTCGTCGAACATGGCCAGCTCCCCGAAGATGTCACCCGGGCCGAAGTGGGCCAGCGCGATGGAGCGCCCGTCGGGGTGCTCGCGCAGGGCGCGGGCGTGGCCGTGGCGCACCATGTAGCACGTGCTGCTCGCGTCGCCCTCGCGGAAGATGACCTGCCCCGCCTCGTAGTGGCGCGCAACTGCGACCTCGGCCACGTAAGCCAGGTCGGCGCGCCCCAGCGTCTCGAACACCGGCACGGCGGCCAGCAGCTCGAGAGCGGTCTCCTCCGACTCGCGGGACCCCATCACGGCGTGGATGATATCCGCGCCGCGAGGCCGCGAGGCCGCGAGTCCGCGAGACCGCTGCTCGGTCAGGCTGCGGCGTCCAGCGCGCGCTCACGGACGCGGCGGCGCGCGAGGCCGACGGTCACGACGGCCAGTCCGAGCATGACCGCGAGCGGGACGGCGGCGGCCAGCGCGACGATGGCCACGCCGGCGGCCACGCGCAGCACGTCCAGGGCGTCGTCCAGCGCATCGCCGAGGGTCCACGCGCCGTCGTCGGCGTCCTGCGTGGCCGGCGGGCCGCCGGTGCCCCGCACCTCGACGTCGATGGTGGCCAGGCTCGTGCGCTCCTCGAAGCTCGCCAGCTCCCCGCCCAGCGTCCGCACCCGGGCGCGGGCCTCCTCGAGGCGCTCGCGCAGGTCGGTGACCTCCTCGGCGCTGTCCGCGTCCTCGAGGGCGTTGCGCAGGCCGTCGCGGGTGGCCCGCGCGTCCTCGAGGCGCTCCTGGGTGGAGCCCAGCGACTCGGTCAGGTCGGTGGTCTGCTGGGTGCGCTCGCGCACGTCGGCCAGGCGTGAGAGCGCGGCCAGGGCGTCGTCGGCGCGGTCGACGGGGACGCGCAGGGTGAGGTCCGCGGTGGCGCGGCCTTCGCCGACGTCGACGGTCGAGGTCTCCACGAAGCCCTCGACGCGGTCGGCCACGGCGATGGCGCCGTTGGTGATGGTCTGCACCTCGGCGTCGGGGCCGGTGAGGGTGAGGCCGGTGATGCGCTCCACGGCGCGGCCGGGGGCGCCGGGCGCGGGGAGGGAGTCGTCGGACGGCGACGGCCCGGCCTCCTCGTCAATCGCCCGGCTCGGGTCGGCCGCCGCGCCGCCCTCCTCTGCGCCGCCGCCCTCTGCCACGCCGCCGGGCACCTCGCTCACCGTGCGCTCCTCGTCCTCACCCACCAGCACGGTCGGCAGGACGACGACCGCAGCGACGCAGGTCACGACAGCGAGCGCCAGCGCCGGGCGCCAGGCGCGCCACCGGCGCGCCGGACGCTCCCGCGCCGGCCCATCCTCGACGAAGCCGCTCGCGACCCGCTCCTCCAGCCGGGCGGCGAACGCGGGGTCCAGCGCCGGCCGCTGCTCGCGCACGTCGGCCACCAGCGCGGCAAGGTCTGCGTGGTCGGGCTCCACGGCCTCGCCGCGCAGCGCGGCGTCCAGCGCCGCCAGCTCCGCCTCGACGGCGGGATCGGGCTCATGCAAGCGCATGGCAGGCCTCCCTCAGCTTGGTGACGGCGCGGTGCACCCGGGTGCCCGCGTTGCTCTCGCTCATCCCCAGCGCACGGGCCAGCTCGGCGTTGGTCAGCCCGCCGTGGAACTTCAGGGCAATCACCTCGCGCTCGCGCGGCTCGAGGCCGGCCAGCGCGGCGCGCACGGCCGCGCGGCGCACCGCGTCGTCGATGTCGTCCTCGAAGCCGGGAGCGTCGTCGGGCAGGTCGGTGGTCAGCGCCGCGGTGCGCGATCGGCGGCGCAGCTCGTCCAGTGCGGTGTTGCGCGCGATGGTGAACAGCCACGCGCGGGGGGTTCCCTTGCGCGGGTCGTAGCGCTGCCGACGGCGGTGGGCACGTTCGAAGGCCTGGGCGGTCACGTCCTCGGCGGCGCCGTCGTCGCGCAGCAGCGTGCGGGCGTAGGCGTACACGTCGCCGGCCGCGTCGCGGAACAGAGCCTCGAGGTCGAGTGTGCTGCTCACATCCCTACTACGTCACTCCCGGCAATGCATCACGCGGCGCGAACAGCCGCGGGTCGTTGGTGATCACGCCGGCGACGCCGAGGCGCTCGAGCCAGGCGATGCGATCGGCATCGTCCACCGTCCAGGCGTACAGCTCGCCGCCCGCGGCGCGCACGGCGTCGGCGAGCCGTGGGGTGACAAGGTGGTGGTTGGCCATCAGCGCATCGACCTCGCCGCCGGCGATCGCGCGGCGCGCCATGTGGGGCAGCGCCCGGCGCAGGACCTGCAGGCCGACGTAGGCGGGGACGACGGTCCTGATGCTGTCGAAGGGATTGCGGCGCAGGCGGGGCACCGACCAGCCCAGGCGCACCTCGGGGTGGCGGGTGCGCAGCAGGCGCAGCGAGGAGCGCTCCATGGTCGACAGCAGCGCGCGGGTGGCCAGGCCGTGGCGCTGGAGCGCGGTGACGACGCGCTCCTCGTAGCCGGGCAGCTTGAGGTCGACGTCGAGGTCGATGGCGCCGTAGCCCTCGCCGCGGAAGTGCTCCAGCCCCTCGTCGAGGGTGTGGGGGGTGCGGCTGCGCGCGTCGCGGTAGTCGTGGGACAGCAGCAGCTCGCCGGTGCCGTCGGGGTGCTCGGGCAGCACGTCGAATTCGATCATGTCCACGCCGGCCACCAGCGCCGCCTCGAAGGAGGCGAAGGTGTTGCCGGGGGCGATGAGGTCGGCGCCCTTGTGGCCGATGCGCCTCACCGCTG
>JBBJOB010000209.1:0-4052 GCA_037721455.1 Solirubrobacteraceae bacterium
GAGAACGCCGGGGGGCCCGGCTCAGGCAGCGACGTCCTTTGCCTTCGCCACCCCTGGCGGTCCTCGCGCGCCGGAATCGCGAGAGGGCAGCGAGGGGCGACGACACAGCGCGCAGCACCTTCAGATGATGGCACGAAGCCGCCCACCGGCAGGGGTCCGGGCGGCCGGGGCGAACCCGGTCAGCGGCTACCATCCGAGGCTCGCGCGTCCTCATCGTGACGCATCGGGCTGCGCGTGATCCCACGATGTCCTCCCGCCGCGAACGCCTCCGACACCAGCACCGCGGCCGCCGCGGGCCTTTCCGCGTGCTGCTCCTAGTCGGCGCCATCATCCTCGCACTCCTGGCGGTCGGTGCGCTGAGCGCCGTCGGCTGGGTGGTCAGCGTGGCCGCATCATCGCCCGACCTGAGCACCCTGGAGCCCGACAGCCCCGGCGGCACCTCGATCGTCTACGCGGCCAACGGCGACCGCCTGGGTGCGATCCAGGCCGACGTGCTGCGCACCGAGATCAACTCCGCGGAGATGCCCGATGCCGTCAAGGACGCAACGGTGGCCATCGAGGACCGGCGCTTCTACCAGCATGAGGGCGTGGACTTCGAGGGCGTCGTGCGCGCGGCCATGGCCAACCTCAACTCCGGCGAGACGGTCGAGGGCGGCTCGACGCTGACCATGCAGCTCGTCCGCACGCTCTACATCTCCAACGAGCAGACGTTCGAGCGCAAGATTCGCGAGGCCAAGCTGGCCGAGGAGCTGGAGAACGTCCATTCCGGCCCCGAGGGCAAGAAGTGGATCCTCACCAAGTACCTCAACTCGGTCCCCTACGGCACCGTGGGCGGCCAGACCGCTGTGGGCCTCCAGGCCGCCTCGCGCGTGTTCTTCAACAAGACGGCAGGCGAGCTGGAGCTGCACGAGTCGGCGCTGCTGGCCGGCCTGCCCCAGGCGCCGACCTCCTACAACCCCTACCTCAACCCCGACCGGGCCAAGGCGCGCCGTGACCAGGTGCTCGACGCGATGGTCGAGATGCGCTCGATCACGCCCCAGGAGGCCGTCGAGGCCAAGCAGGAGGACCTCGACGTCGAGGAGGGCGACTACTACACCAAGCGCGAGGAGGAGTACTTCTTCGAGTACGTCAAGCAGGAGATGTTCAAGGAGTACGGCGTGGAGACCGTGCGTCAGGGCGGCCTGCGCATCTACACGACGATCGATCCCGAGCTCCAGCGTGAGGCCCGCGCCGCCATGCAGTCGCGCCTCTCGGCTCCCGACATGCCGTCCTCGGCCATCGTCTCGGTCGACCCTGCCAACGGCCACCTGCGCGCCATGGCCACCACGGCGCAGTTCGGCGACCGCAAGTTCAACCTGGCCTCCGACGGCAAGCGCCAGCCGGGCTCGACGTTCAAGGTGATGGGGCTCGTCGCCGCCCTGGATCAGGGCATCGACCCCGCGTCGACCACCTACACCTCCAAGCCCCTCAACGTCCAGGGGACTCCGATCAAGAACTACGGCAACAGCTACCGCGGGCCCATCTCGCTCGCGCAGGCCACGGTCGCCTCGGACAACTCGGTCTTCATGCAGCTCGCGCTGGACATCGGCCCCGACAAGGTGGTCGAGGCGGCACGCGAGCTGGGCATCGACTCCAAGCTCAACGGCTTCCCCTCCGAGATCCTGGGCGGCCTGGAGCGCGGCGTCTCGCCCCTGGAGATGGCCAATGCCTACGCGACGATAGCCAGCGGCGGCTACCGCAACCGCGTGAGGGCCATCACCAAGGTTCGCTTCGCCGACGGCGAGGAGGACGAGCTCGAGCCCGCCCGCCACAAGGCCTTCGACGACGGCGCGATGTTCAAGGCCACCGAGCTGCTCATCCGCAACATGAACTCGGGCACGGGCACCAAGGCCAAGATCGACTGCCCGGCCGGCGGCAAGACGGGCACCACCGACGGCAACACGGACGCTTGGTTCGTCGGCTATACGCCCAAGTTGTCCACCGCGGTCTGGGTCGGCTACCCCGACTCCAACGAGCGCGGGATGAGCACCCAGTACAACGGCGGGCCGGTCGACGGCGGCACCTTCCCGGCCGAGATCTGGGGCGAGTACATGGGCTCCACGCCGGACAAGACCTGCGGCGGAGAGTTCGATCGCCCCAACAGCGCCTTCAACGCCAAGCCGTTCGCCGGGGGGCGCGGCTCCGACCAGATCCAGCCGGGAGACCCGGGCGGCGCAGAGTCCGGCAGCGACGGCTTCACCCCGCCGGCGCAGTCGGACGGCATCTCCGCGCCGACCCCGCCCCCGGCCGCACCGCCGTCTCTCGACCCCGCCCCCCCGCCTTCCGGCGGCGACACGTTCGACCCCGAGTCGTTCGAATCGTCCCCCGACGATTCCTCGGCCGACGGCTTCTAGGGTCGTCTCCCTGCCCGGGCGCGGCTCCGGCGCGCTGCTACCGTCTGCGCGCACATGAGCAAGGAAGAGAAGGTCGAGTTCGAGGGCGAGGTGGTCGAGGCCCTCCCCAACGCGATGTTTCGCGTGAAGCTCGACAACGACCACATGGTCCTCGGCCACGTTGCGGGCAAGATGCGCCGCTTCCGCATTCGCATCCTGCCCGGCGACCGCGTGCGAGTGGAGCTGTCGCCCTATGACCTCGACCGGGCGCGCATCGTCTACCGCCACCGGTAGGTAGTGGCCCCTAGGCCGTGGCCCCGCAGGGCCTCTCCGAGCCCGACCTGATCGCCCTGTTGACCGGCGCCCTGGCGGCGCCCTCCCCGCGCGTGGTGGTCGGCCCGGGGGACGACGCGGCCGTGGTGCGCCCCGGCGGGGCGCTCGCGGTGACCAGCGTCGACGCGATGGTCGACGGGGTGCACTTCCGCCTGGGCGCCACGGCGACGTACGCCGACGTCGCTCACCGGGCGCTGGCCGGGGCGCTGTCGGACCTGGCCGCTATGGGCGCCCGGACCGGCGAGGCCTACGTCGTGCTCGGCGCCCCCGCGCCTCTGACGGGGGAGGAGGCGCGCGCCCTGGCTGCGGCGCTGGAAGCGCTTGCCGCGCAGACGGGCACCCTGGTCATGGGCGGCGACGTCACTCGGGCGCCGGCGCTGCTGCTGGCCGTCACGGTCACCGGCTGGGCCGAGCGGGTGGTCACCCGCGCCGGCGCCTTGCCGGGGGACCTGATCGGGGTCACCGGCGAGCTGGGCGGCGCTGCCGCCGGCCTGGAGATCCTCGAGGGCCGCGCGCAGGGGCCGGCGGGCCTGACCGCCCGTCATCTGCGCCCCCGCCCGCGCCTGCGCGAGGGCGCCGCACTGGCCGCGGTGGGCACGCACGCCATGATCGACCTCTCCGACGGCCTTGCCACGGACGCCGCCCACGTCGCCGCCGCCTCGAGCGCGGACCTCGACCTGGACACGGCCACGCTGCCCCTGGCTCCCGGGGTCCTCGAGGTGGCCGCCCAGGTCAACCGCGACCCGGTGGAGCTCGCCCTGGCTGGAGGCGAGGACTTCGAGCTGTGCGCGTGCGTGGCGCCCGAGCAGCGCGAGGCGGCGCAGCGCGCCGCGGGCCTCACCTGGATCGGCGTGGTGCGCGAGGGGCCCGGCCGTCTGCTGCTCGATGGTCGGGTGGGTCGGACGGGGTCAGGATCGCGCGGGTACGCGCACTGGTCCTGAGCCGGCGCAGCAGGGCTTCGGCCACCGCGCGGTCGTCGACCACGTACTGGTCGCGGGCGACGGTCCGACGCAGGTTGTCGAGGCGCGGGGGCATGAGAGTTCGACGTCTGAATCGGCAGGTGCGAGCCGGAGCTTGAGGCGCGCCGCCTAGAGCGGCCCTAGTGGTCCGTCCTTGCATGATGGGCCACCTGGATCAGAGCAGCGCCGGCCCGGTCGGCGTGACGCGCTCGAGCTTGGCGAACACCACGATGCGCTGGGCTGCCGAGTACAGCGGGTGGCAGGCAGAGAGCACGAGGCGGTCGAAGCTGACGGGGTCGATGACCTCGGTGGCCGTCGGCTCCACGATCTCTGTGCGCTCCACGCTGTACTCGAACTCGGCGTAGGGCATGGTCACCGTGACCGTGTC
>JBBJOB010000210.1:0-3985 GCA_037721455.1 Solirubrobacteraceae bacterium
CGCGACCTGCCCGCCTAGAATCGCGGGGTGACCGAGGAGCTTCGCTACGACCCCAAGGAGATCGAGCCGCGCTGGCAGAGGGTTTGGGCCCACGAGCGCACGTGGGAGGTGCCCGACGACCTGCCGGCGGACGCCGACACCTCCTACGTGCTGGAGATGCTCCCCTACCCGAGCGGGGAGCCGCACATCGGCCATCTCAAGGTCTACTCGGTGGGCGACGCGGTCGCGCACTTCCACCGCCGTCGCGGCCGGCGGGTGCTGCACCCGATGGGCTACGACGCCTTCGGCCTGCCCGCCGAGAACCACGCGATCAAGACCGGCCAGCATCCGCGCGCGTCCACTGACGCGGCCATCGCCTCCTTCCAGCGCGAGTTTCGCTCCTGGGGCATCTCGATCGACTGGACGCGCGAGTTCGGCACCCACGAGCCGCGCTACTACCGCTGGACGCAGTGGATCTTCCTCCAGCTCCTGGAGCGTGGGCTGGCCTACCGCAAGGAGGCGGCGGTCAAGTGGTGCCCGGTGGACGCGACGGTGCTGGCCAACGAGCAGGTGGTCGACGGGCACTGCGAGCGCTGCGGGGCGGAGGTGGAGACCCGACAGCTCGAGCAGTGGTTCTTCAAGATCACCGACTACGCCGACCGCCTGGTCGATGACCTGGGGCGCATCGAGTGGCCGGAGCACGTCAAGACGATGCAGCGCAACTGGATCGGGCGCAGCACGGGCGCGCAGGTGACCTTCCGCTGCGAGGAGCTCGACGTCGACTATCCCGTGTTCACCACGCGGCCCGACACCCTGTTCGGCGCGACGTTCTTCGTGATGGCCCCCGAGCACCCCGACGTCCTGCGCCTGGCGGCGGGCACCGAGCACGAGGACGCGGTGCGCGCCTACGTCAACGCGGCGGCCGGCGGCTCGGCCGAGGACCGGGGCGACGCCGAGCGCGAGAAGACCGGCGTGGCCCTGGGGCGCTCCGTGACCAACCCGGTCAACGGCGAGGCGCTGCCCATGTTCGTGGCCGACTACGTGCTCATGGAGTACGGCACAGGGGCGATCATGGCCGTGCCCGGGCACGACGGGCGCGACTTCGCCTTCGCCCGGCGCCACGACGTGGAGGTGCGTCGGGTCGTGGGCGGCACCGAGGACGAGCTGCCCTACGTCGGCGACGGGCCGCTGGTCAACTCCCACCCCGATTTCGACGGGCTGCACAACCGCGACGCGCTCGAACGGATCGTGGCCTGGCTGGACAGCGAGGGCAAGGGCCACGCGTCGGTCAACTACCGCCTGCGCGACTGGCTGATCTCCCGCCAGCGCTACTGGGGCTGCCCGATCCCGGTCGTGTACTGCTCCGAGGGCTGCGGGCTGGTGGCGGTCCCCGCCGACCAGCTCCCGGTGGAGCTGCCCGACGTCCGCGACTTCGCGCCCAAGGGACGCTCCCCCCTGGCCGCCGCCGAGGACTGGGTGGCCACGACGTGCCCGTCCTGCGGCGGCGCGGCGCGGCGCGAGACCGACACAATGGACACCTTCGTCGACTCGTCCTGGTACTTCCTGCGCTACTGCGACGCCAACAACGACGAGGCGGCGTGGGACCCGGCCGTGCTCGCGCGCTGGATGCCCGTGGACCAGTACATCGGCGGGGTCGAGCACGCGATCCTCCACCTGCTCTACGCGCGCTTCTTCTGCAAGGCCCTCAGCGACCTGGGCCTGCTGGCGGCCGACGAGCCCTTCGCCCGCCTGTTCACCCAGGGCATGATCACCCGCGAGGGCGCCAAGATGTCCAAGTCGAAGGGCAACGTGGTCTCCCCGCAGGCCATCGTGGAGCGCTTCGGCGCCGACACCGCGCGCTGCTACATCCTGTTCATCGGCCCGCCCGACCAGGACGCCGACTGGAGCGACGAGGGCGCGGAGGGCATGCACCGCTTCCTCGGGCGCCTGTGGCGCTCCTGCGCCCGGGCGGCGACCGAGTTGCCCGACGAGGCCCTCGCCGTCGAGGCCCTGGGCGCCGACGGGCTGCGCGTGGCGCGCAAGGCGCACTGGGCCATCGACAAGGTCACGGGCGACATGGAGGGGCGCTTCGCCTTCAACACTGCCATCGCCGCGGTCATGGAACTGCTCAACGAGTGCGGCCCCTCGCGCCGTGGTGACGCCGAACCGGGCGCGCTGCGCTTCGCGCTTGCCACCGCCGCCTCGCTGCTGTTCCCTTTCGCTCCCCACACGGCTGCCGACGCCTACGAGCGCCTGACCGCCCGGAGGGTGTGGGAGGAGTCCTGGCCCGTGGCCGACCCGGCGCTGCTGGCCTCCGACACCTTCGAGCTCGTGGTGCAGGTCAACGGCAAGGTCCGCGACCGCGTGCAGGCGCCGGCCGACGCCGACGCCGACACGCTGCGCGCCCTGGCCCGCGACCAGCCCAACGTGCGCAGCCACGTCGATGGGCGCGAAGTGCTCAAGGAGGTCGTCGTGCCCGGCCGGCTGGTCAACCTCGTCGTGCGGTAGGCGGCTGGGTGCGGGCGGGCGGGGCCCGCCGCTTGCCGAGTGTCGAGTTGTTGGGGCTCAACGGGAACAACTCGACACTCGACCACTTCGGGACTCGTCGATGTCAGCGCCCGGACAGCCCGGCGGGGTAGTGATGCAGGCGGACCGCCCGATGACCGATCCTTCCTGTGGTGTCCGACCGGCCCGACGTTCCATCTCCTCGTCTTCGCTGGCCGGTCATCGCCCTGGCGGCAGTCGCCGCCGCGACAGCCGCAGGCGGCGCCGCGATCGCGGACGGCGAAGGCGAGGCCGCGGTCACCTCGGGCGTGCCGGCGGCCGAGGTGGCCACTGCTGTCGAGAAGCCCCGTGGGGGACGGGGCGAGCCGCGGGAGACCGACGCACTGCGCCGCGCGCGGGCGGCCGCTCCGCCGCCGGTCCTGCGCTCCTGGAGGAGCCCCGACGTCGAGGCCGCCGGGGCGCTGCGCAAGCTCGCCCGCCGGGCCGAGGCCGGCGAGCTGCGCGATTCCACCCGAGTGCGCGACGTGCTGCGCCGCGGGCTGCTCCTGAGCCAGCTCGACCGCGACACCCACGATCGCCACGTGGCCACGTGGGAGGAGGCGCTCGAGGCCGTCGACGACCTGCCGGGTCGTCGGGCCAGGGAGCTGGGGGTGGTCGTCGACGGCGTCCAGCGCCTGGCCGCCAGGGGGCTGCTGAGCGCCTCGCGGATGGAGCCCGCCTTCCTGATGCTGCGCGAGAACACCCGCCTGTGGCGTACCGCCAAGCTGCCCGCCGATGGGGATCGGCGCACCGTGGCCGACGGGGCGGTCGTCCTCCAGTACTACGACGGGCGTGGCTGGCAGCTCCAGCCGCTGGCCACCTGGGGTCAGATCAACGCGCTGGCCGCGCGGTGCCTGGCCGCTTCGCAGTCGCGGGAGGACGGCGAACGCACCTGCCCGCAGCAGCGCAAGCGCCTGCGTGAGCGCCTGGACACGATGCTCGACCTCGCGGTCCCCCGTGGCGGACGCTACCCGGCCTGGGAGTACTTCTTCCCCTACTCGGGCGGCTCCCCACCGTGGGTCAGCGGCATGTCCCAGGCCACCGCGGCGCAGGCGCTGGCCCGCGCTGGCTCGGCGCTGGACGAGGACAGCTACCGCGACGAGGCCCGCGAGGTCCTCGGCGCCTTCGAGCACCGCCCCCCGCTGGGCGTCGCCGTCTCCGGTCCCGACGACGGCGATCACTACGCGCTGTACTCGGTCCAGCCCGACCTGCGGGTGCTCAACGCCGAGCTGCAGGCCGTGCTCGCCCTACGCGATGTGACCACGTTGACCGGGGACACCACCGCGCGTGAGCTGTACCTGCGCGGCGACCGCGCGGTGCGGGCGACGCTGGGGCGGTACGACACCGGGTCGTGGTCGCTCTACAGCGCCGACGGGCGGGAGGCCACCGCCGGCTACCACCGCCTGCAGCGGCGGCTGCTGGGGGAGCTGTGCGAGCGCACCGACCGCGGTGGCTACTGCGC
>JBBJOB010000021.1:0-14491 GCA_037721455.1 Solirubrobacteraceae bacterium
CGCGCGCAGACCCACCTGCTCGACGACCTCGCCGGCGAGCTGGGCCTCCTGGCCACCGCGGCCTCGGATTTCCACGGCCCCGAGCACGAGCGCTTCTCGCGCTTCCTGGCCTACGAGACGTACGGGCGTCAGCCGCGGTTGGGCGGCCTTGGATGATCGACTCCACGACCCCCATGCGGGCCGCGGAGTCGATCATCTCGCCGGGCCGCCCTCGTAACGGCTCTCGGTCGCGTCGGCCTGCCCGTGGTAGTGGCTGCCCAGCTCGGGATGGCCGTAGGGCCGCTGCGCCGGCGCATCGAGGGTCATGAACGAGAGCTGGGCGATCGGCTTGCCGGGGCGCAGCACGATCGGGACGCTGTTGAAGTTCGCGATCTCCAGCGTGAGGCTGCCCTCGAAGCCGGGGTCCACGAACCCGGCGGTCGCGTGCACCACGAGGCCGAGGCGGCCCAAAGACGATTTCCCCTCTATTCGCGCGACGACGTCGTCGGGCATTCCGACCCGCTCGGCGGTGCTGCCCAGCACGAACTCCCCGGGGTGGATGACGAAGTGGTCGTCGTCCTCGACGACGACGTGCTCGGTCAGGTCCTTGGGCGGCGCGTCCAGGTCGATGGCCTGGATGCGGTGGTTGTGGAAGACGCGGAACGAGCCGCCCAGTCGCAGGTCGACCGACGCCGGCTGGACCATCGACGGGTCCCACGGGTCTATGCGGATGCGCCCCTCCTCGACCAGGCGGCGGATGGTGCCGTCGGACAGGACGGAGGTCGGCGCCATCGGCCGGATGCTACGGGCCGGCGCGGCGACCGAGGCGTGCTCGGCCCGCCGCCCCTGCCCGCGTCGCCTACCGCGACGCGCGCCTGGCCTCGAGGCGCTCCATCGCGCGGGCGACGGCGCGGGTGTCGTAGCGGTTGACGACCTCCTCGCAGTTGCGGGTGCTGGGCTTGCGCCGCCCGACGTGGACGACGTCGAAGCCCGGGCCGCAGTCGATCGTCGTGCGCCCGGCGTTGACAAGCGCGTGGATCTCGTCGTCGCCCCGTCCGGCCTTGACCGTGTTGGGGCCCGTGCCGCGCAGGCGGATCTCGTCGTCGTCGTCGCCGCCGTCGATCGTGTTGCGCCGGTCGCCGCCTTGGAGGTAGTCCTCGCCGTCGCCGCCGCTGATGGAGTTGCTTCCGCGGCCGCCGTAGATCGTGTCGCTGCCGTCCTTGCCGTAGAGGCGGTCGTAGGCGCCCCGGCCGCCCTGGCCGGGATGGCGGTCGCCCCAGATGATGTCGTCGCCGCCCATGCCCAGGAGGCGGTCGGAGCCGTGGCCGCCCAGCAGGTTGTCGTTGCGCTCGGTGCCGGTCTTGCGCCCGCCGCCGTCGCCCATCAGGTCGGTAATGCCCTTGGTCGGGTCGACGACCGGCGGCGCCTCGATGACCTGCTCGCAGTTACGGATGCGTCCTGCGCGCAGCGCCTGGGCGTTGGAGATCCCTCCCCGCATCCGGTACGGGTTGATCACGATGACGTCGTTGCCCGGCCCGCAGTCGACCGACTTCACCGCGGTGCCGTTGTTGACGAACACGACGTCGTCTCCGGAGCCCGCGTCGATGACGTCGGACCCGGAGTCGCTGTGGACGACGTCGTTCCCGTTGCCGCCGGTGATCACGTCAACGCCCGTGCCGCCGTGGAGGAGGTCGTTCCCGTCGCCACCGCGCAGTTCGTCGGGTGCCGGGCCGCCGAGGAGCACGTCGTCGTTCGGGCCGCCGTCGAGGAGGTCGTGCCCGAAGTCGCCGGCGAGCCGATCGTTCCCCGGACCGCCGAACAGACGATCGTCGCCCGAGCCCCCGTCGAGGAGGTCGTCCCCGCCGTAGCCGAGCAAGCTGTCGTGGCCCGTGGCGCCGAACAGGCGATCGGGGCCGTCGCGGCCCAGCAGGCGGTCGCTGCCCTCCAGCCCGTCGATCTCCCCGCCGCGCGTCGAGCCCACGCGGATGCGGTCCGGACCCGGGCGTCCGTACTGCGGCGAGCCGGCGGGCTCGGGCAGCGGCGGCAGGGTGCCCAGAGAGGGCAGGCCGCCCGGCCGTGCGGCCAGCTCGGGCGGGAGCTGCGGCATCGGCGCGGGCACGGCCCCGTCGGGCTCTGCGCCCAGTAGGACCGGTAGGCGGGGGAGGTTGACGTCGAGCGCGTGGGCCGGGGTGGCGACGGCCAGGGACAGCCCGGCCAGGGACAGCACGGTCACGACACGGGGGAAGTGAGAGCGAAGAGGGGTCACGCTCCTGTTGTCGGCCGTCGCACCGACCCGCTTGAACGCCCGGTCGCCGCGTGGACGCCCGGCCCTGGGCTAGCGGCCGCCTACTGAGCGCACGCGTCGGCCCTGTAGCACGGTGCGCACGCGCGGCGGCGGGGGCGTCGCCGGGTCGCCGTGCGGGCCGCGGCGCGGCCGGCGCGGGTGCGGGGCGGGCGGATGGTCGGGGCGGTCCTTGGCGCCGCCTTCGCCCTCGTCGCCGCTCTCGACGTCGGGCTGAGCACGCACCGACCACCACACGAGCCACAGCAGCGCGAGCAGCGGAAGCTTCAGCCCGATCATCAGGTAGATGAACGCCCAATCCACGACGGAGCGATGGTACCCCGTCCGGCGACGGGACAGGCACCTTTTTCGCGCGCCGCCGCGCCGACTCCCAGCGCGGCGCCGCTCAGCCGCGTAGCGCGACCGGCGTGTCCTCGAAGCGCGTCATGCGCTGCAGGTCGGCCACGCGCGCCGAGACCTCGTCGGCCTCCAGGCGCGCGACGCGCTCGGTGCCGAACTCCTGGACGTTGTAGGACGCGATGGCCGTGCCGTAGGCCATGGCGCGGCACAGCAGCGCGTGGTCGACCTCCTCGTCGGGGTGCGCGGCGACGTAGCCGACAAAGCCCCCTGCGAACGAATCGCCGGCGCCCGTGGGGTCGACCACGGCCTCCATGGGAAAGGCGGGCAGCGCGAAGAAGCCCTCCTGCGTGATCAGCGCGGCGCCGTACTTGCCCTGCTTGGCCACCACGGCCGTCGGGCCCCAGGAGAGGATCTCGCGCGCCGCGGTGAGCACGTTGGGCTTGGAGGTGAGCTGCTCGAGCTCCTCGTCGTTGAGGATGACGCAGTCGACCATGCCGATCGCGCGGTCGAGGGAGTCGCGCGCGATGTTGATCCACAGGTCCATGCTGTCCAGCGCGACGAAGCGAGCCTTCTCGCACTGCTCGCGCACGCCGATCTGCAGGTCGGGCACGATGTTGGCCAGGAAGAGGACGTCGCAGTCGCGCGAGGCGTCCGAGAGCTTGGGATCGAAGGTCTCGAAGACGTTGAGGTCGGTCGCCAGCGTCTCGCGCGAGTTGAGGTTCTCCGAGTAGACACCGCTCCAGAAGAACGTCTTCCCGCCCGGCACGTGCTCGATGTCGTCGGTGTTGACGCCGCGGCCGTGCAGGACGGCGTACTCGGCCTCCCCGAAGTCGTCGCCGACCGGGCCGACGACGCGGACCTCGTCGAAGAAGGAGGCGGCGAGCGAGAAGTGCACGGCGGCGCCGCCGAGCATCTTCTCGCGCTCGCCGAAGGGGGTGCGCACGGCGTCGAAGGCAATGGATCCGACCACGGTGAGGCTCATGAGCCGCCGACCCTAACGGTCGCGCCCCCGGCACGCGGGCTGCACGACCGCCCCGCGCCCTAACCTCTGCGCCACATGACGAACTTCTCCGACCTGCGGCTCTCCGAATCGAGCCTGCAGGCTCTCACCGACGTGGGCTACGACAAGCCCAGTCCCATCCAGGAGCAGGCGATCCCGCCCATGCTCGACGGCCTCGACGTGATCGGCCAGGCCCAGACGGGCTCCGGCAAGACGGCCGCCTTCGGCCTCCCGATCGTCGAGTACGTGGACCCCTCGGTCCCCGAGGTGCAGGCCCTCGTGCTCACACCGACGCGCGAGCTGTGCATCCAGGTCACCCAGGCGCTGCGCACCTACGGCTCACGCAAGGGCATCGACGTGGTCGCCGTCTTCGGCGGCGCGCCGATCCGCTCCCAGCAGGCCCAGCTTCGCGGCGGCGGCCAGGTGGTCGTCGGGACGGTCGGCCGTGTGCTCGACCTCATCCAGCGCGCCTCGCTGATCCTCAACTCCTGTCGCTTCGTCGTCCTCGACGAGGCCGACGAGATGCTCGACCTGGGCTTCCTGGAGGACGTGGAGCGCATCCTCGCGCTCACGCCCAACTCGCGCCAGACATCGCTGTTCAGCGCCACCATGCCCCCGCCCATCCGCGCGCTGGCCGACCGCTACCTCTACGACCCGGTCACCGTGTCGGTGAAGTCGGCGACGATGACCGTGGACTCCGTGGAGCAGTTCCAGCTTCCGGTCGAGGCCAGGGACAAGGCCGACAAGCTGGTCGACGTGCTGCGCGCCGAGAAGCCCGACCAGGCCATCGTCTTCGTGCGCACCAAGATCCGCACCGACCAGCTCTACAAGAAGCTGCGCGACCGCGGGCTCAACGTCAAGGCGCTGCACGGCGACATGAGCCAGGGTGCGCGCGACGGCGTGATGCTCGGCTTCAAGGGTGGACGCGTGCCCATCCTGGTGGCCACCGACGTCGCCGCCCGCGGCCTGGACATCTCGACGGTCACCCACGTCGTCAACTTCGACGTACCGAGGTCCCCCGACGTGTACGTGCACCGCATCGGGCGCACCGGCCGCGTGGGCCGCGCGGGCCGGGCCATCACCTTCGTGGAGTCGCGCCAGCGCCCCGAGCTCGTCGCCATCGAGGAGCACATCGGCATCACGGTCTCCCCGTGGGCGGAGGGCGCCCGGGTCGCGCCCGCGCCCGTGGAGGAGCGCCCGCGGCGCCACAGCAAGCCCAGCGTTGCCGCCAACGGCGCGCAGGCCGAGGAGGCCGCCTTCGCGCGGCTCATGGCCGGCGCCGGGAGCGCGCACGGACTGCGCGTGGCCGACCTGGTGGGAGCCGTGACCCGCGAGGCCGGGGTGGACGGCGAGGCCGTGCGCGACGTGCTCGTGCTCGAGCGCTTCGCGTTCCTGTCGGTGCCCGAGGCCGACGCCGCTCGCATCGCCGACGCCGTGAGCGGCGTGCAGGTGAGCGGCGTGACGCTGAAGCTGGAGCGCGCCCGGGCGTAGGGGCCGGAGGCGGGAGACTCCCCCGGTGCACCCCGAGGTGTGCCTCGCACCAACGAGCTGACCGTGCGGCAGGCCGTTCCCTCGGGCGTCGCCCGAGGTCTCGATGACCCGGGGGTCTCCTCGGTTGCTGAGCGCAACTCCTCTGTGCCACCGCCGTTCGTACCCACGACCGTCGCACCGCGCTACGCTCGTGCGCTCCCCGACGCCTGAGGATCTGCGACCCTTCTATGCCGATGAAGCTGCTCAACCGCAACCGAGACGACGACCTGACCCAGGTCCACGAGCCCGTCCAGGTGGACACCAATGCGGCTTCCGCCGCCGGCACAGGCGAACACGGCCACGAGGTTCTGCCCGAGGTCCCCGACTTCGCCTGCCCGAGCTGTGGCGCGGGCATGAACGCCGGCCAGGACTGGTGCCTGGAGTGCGGCACGGCGGCCCCCGGCCGCCTCGGCGCGCGCCCCGGCTGGCGCGCAGCCCTGACCGTGACCTCGGTCACCGTGGTGCTCGTGCTGGGCGCCGTCGTGGCCGCCTACGCGGCCATGACCACCGACGCCACTCGCGACACGCGCGACGGACAGCCCAACGGCGCGCCCATACAGGCCCAGGTGCCCCCGCCCCCGGCTCCGCCGTCGGCGACCACCACGCCACCGGGCACCGGCGAGGAGCCCACGATCCCCGCGCCCGAGGCCGGGTCCTCGGACAGCGAGGCCCAGCCCATCCCCGATGGCGGCGGTGGCGGGGATTCCGTGCCGGGCGACGGCGGTGGCGGTGGCGGCGTCGCTCCGTCCGGCGGCGGCGGCGGCGGTGGCGGTGGTACTCCGGCGCCCAGCGGTGGCAGCAGCGGCGGCGGTGGCGGGGGCTCCTCCGCCCCGGCTCCGGCGGCGGTCGGCCCGATCTCCCTGGCCGCCCGCTCGGGCTCGATCTACGACCCCTCCGATCGCAGCGGTGCACGCTTCTCCGACCCGACTGCGGCCTACGACGGCAGCGAGGCCCGGGGCTTCACCATCAGCGTGCCCGGCGACGGCGACCCGTTCGGCGCGGGCATCGCCTTCCGCCTCAGCAACCCGCGTGACCTGCGCTCGCTGGAGATCGCGACCGAGACGGAGGGCTTCACGGTCGAGGTCTACGGCTCGGCCAGCGGCACCCGGCCGCCTGACATCCTCGACAACCGCTGGGCCAACCTCGGCCGGCGCACCAACGTCCAGGATGGTACCCGCATCTCGCTGGACAGCGACGATGTCAACCGGGTGCGTCACGTCGCGGTGTGGATCACCACCGTGCCCGGGGGCACCGGCGCCGAGGAGGGCAGCAGTCGGCGGACGGTCAAGCTCAACGAACTGCGCTTCCGCGGAAGGTGAACCACTGATGCCCAGCACCGCCACCATGAGCACCAGCGAGGGCGAGATCGTCATAGAGCTCTTCGACGAGGAAGCCCCGAAGACCGTGAGCAACTTCCGCGAGCTGTCGCAGAAGGGCTTCTACGACGGGTTGACCTTCCACCGGATCATCCCCAAGTTCATGATCCAGGGCGGGTGTCCGCTGGGCACCGGCACGGGGGACCCGGGCTATAAGTTCGAGGACGAGATCAACGAGCACAAGATCGTCCGCGGCGCGCTGGCCATGGCCAACGCCGGGCCGGACACCAACGGCTCGCAGTTCTTCATCGTCACCATCGATGCCGCTCCCTGGCTGGACGGCAAGCACACGGTCTTCGGCCGCGTGACCGAGGGGTTGGACGTCGTCGACCGTCTCGAGGCGCTGCCCACCGACGCGCGCGACCGTCCGGTCGAGCCGGCGGGCATCGAGACCGTCTCAGTGAGCTAGGGCCAGCGACTGTCCACGCTGGAGGCGATCCTCCTGGGGCTCGTCCAGGGCCTCACCGAGTTCCTGCCCGTCTCCAGCTCAGGCCATCTGCGCATCCTCCCGGCCATGTACGGCGGGGAGGACCCCGGCGCGGCGTTCACGGCCATCGTCCAGCTCGGCACGATGGCCGCCGAGCTGGTCTACTTCCGCTTCGACATCGCCCGCATCGCGCGGGCGACGTGGCGCAGCGTCGCCACCAGGCGCGTGGGCCTCGACGTCGACGCGCGGCTGGGCTGGTTCATCCTCATCGGCACGGTGCCGATCTCGATCTTCGGGCTGGCCCTGGCCGACAGCATCGAGACGGGCGCGCGCAACCTGACGTTGATCGGCTCGATGCTGATCCTGTTCGGTCTGGTCCTGTTCGCAGCGGAGAAGGTCGGCAAGCGCACCCGGCCGCTGGAGCGCATTCGCACCCGCGACGGCCTCATCATGGGCTTCGCCCAGGCGCTGGCGCTGGTGCCGGGCGTCTCGCGCTCGGGCGCGACCATCTCCGCGGGCCTGTTCCTGGGCCTGGACCGCGTGGCCGCGGCGCGGTTCTCCTTCTTGTTGTCGATCCCCGCTGTGGTGCTCAGCGGCGGCCTGCAGCTCTTCAGCCTGCTGCTGGGCGAGGGCGACGCCAGCGGTGCGGACCCCGGCTGGGCGGCGATCGCGGTGGCCACGGTGCTGGCCTTCTTTGCGGGCTACGCGACCATCGCGTTCCTCCTGCGCTACCTGGCCACCCACTCGGTCAACGTCTTCGTCGTCTACCGCATCGCGCTGGGCACGCTGGTCCTGGTGCTCGTGGGCACCGGCGCCATCGCCTAGTGGCCCACTAGCCTCCTCGTGCATGGCGAGCGCAGACGCGACCACAGTCCGCAGCGCGAACGCCCACAGCGCACACGGTGCCGGCATACCGGTCGACAACCCGGCCACAGGCGAGGTCATCGCCCACGTCCCCGACCTGGGCGCCGAGGCCGTCGCCGACCTGGCGCGCCGCGGGCGCGCCGCTCAGCCCGGGTGGCTCGCGCTGGGCTTCGAGGGCCGCAGCCGTGTGCTGCTGCGCATGCAGAAGTGGTGCATGGACAACGCCGAGCGGATCGTCGACACCATCATCTCCGAGACGGGCAAGACCCACGAGGATGCGCAGCTCTCCGAGGTCTCCTACGCGGGCGGCGCCTTCGGCTTCTGGGCAAAGGAGGCGGCGGGTTACCTGGGCAACGAGAAGGTCAAGACCTCGTCGGTGTTCGTCAAGGGCAAGAAGCTCGTGGTGCGCTACCAGCCGCTGGGCCTGATCGGCGTGATCGGCCCGTGGAACTACCCGCTGAACAACTCCTTCGGTGACTGCATCCCGGCCCTGGCCGCCGGCAACGCCGTGATCCTCAAGCCCAGCGAGTGCACCCCGCTGACCAGCCTGCTCATGGCCGAGGGCCTGCGCGAGTGCGGTCTGCCCGAGGACGTCTTCCAGGTGGCCACCGGACGCGGCGAGACCGGCGCGGCGCTCGTGGACCAGGTCGACATGGTCATGTTCACGGGCTCCACGGCGACGGGCAAGCGCATCGCGGAGCGCGCCGCCCGGACGCTGACGCCGGTCTCGCTGGAGCTGGGCGGCAAGGACCCGATGATCGTCCTGCGCGACGCCGAGCTCGAGCGGGCGGCCAACGCGGCCGTCTACTATTCGATGCAGAACTCGGGGCAGACGTGCATCTCGGTGGAGCGCTGCTACGTCGAGGAGCCCGTCCACGATGCGTTCGTGGCCAAGGTCACCGAGAAGGTACGCGCCATCCGCCAGGGCGACCCGTCGGGCGGAGCGGGCAGCGTCGAGGTGGGCGCGATGACCTTCGCGCCCCAGGTGGACCTCGTCGAGGCCCATGTCGAAGACGCGCGGCGCAAGGGCGCACGGATCCTGACCGGCGGGCGCCGCGGCGCCGGGCGCGGCCTGTTCTACGAGCCCACCGTGCTCGCGGACGTCGACCACTCGATGACCTGCATGACCGAGGAGACCTTCGGACCCACGCTGCCGATCATGAAGGTGAGCGATGCCGAGGAGGCCCTGCGCCTGGCCAACGACTCGCCCTACGGGCTGTCGGGCTCGGTGTTCTCCAAGGACGTCGTGCGCGGCGAGCAGATCGCGCGCAGGCTGCAGGCCGGGGCGGTGTGCGTCAACGACGCGATGACCTTCTACAGCGCGCTGGAGCTGCCCATGGGCGGCTGGAAGGCCTCGGGCCTGGGCTCGCGCCACGGGGCGGACGGCATCCGCAAGTACACCGCGCGCCAGTCGGTGATGGTGTCCAAGCGCCACCCCAAGCGCGACATCCACATGTTTCCGTACCGCAAGCGGACCAGCTGGATGCTGGGCCGCGTGCTGCGCTTCCTCTACGGTCGCGGCGACCGGGGCTAGGCCCCGGCTCGCGGGGGGGCGACGCGGTGCTGGCCCA
Organism: Solirubrobacteraceae bacterium; assembly: GCA_037721455.1. GTDB lineage: Bacteria > Actinomycetota > Thermoleophilia > Solirubrobacterales > Solirubrobacteraceae > Siliceabacter. The sequence goes on from JBBJOB010000021.1 coordinate 9,389, forward strand.
CGTCGGCTCCCTCGTCCTCGCCCCGGTGCAGCTGCTGCCGGGGCTGGTTCTCGGCGTCCTCTACTGGCGCCGCACGCGCACGCTGGCCGCGGACGGGCGTGCGGTGCCCCGCGGGCGGCAGGCCTGCTTCTACGGTGGCCTGGCCATCATCTCGGTCGCCATCGTCTCGCCGCTGGCCCACATGGCCGACGAGCTGTTCTGGGCCCATATGGCCGAGCACCTGCTCATCGCCGACCTGGGCGCGCTGGCCATGGCCGCCGGGCTCACCGGCCCGATGCTCCAGCCCATCCTGCGCATCCCCGAGCTGGCCTGGTTGCGCCACCTCGCCCATCCCATCGTCGCCGTTGCGCTGTGGTCGGCCAACCTCGTGGCCTGGCACATCCCGGTCCTTCACGAGGCGGCCCTGGCCAGCGAGCCGCTGCACGGGCTGCAGCACGTCCTGTTCATCGGCCTGGGGCTGAACATGTGGCTCGCGCTGATCGGCCCGCTGCCCAGCCCTGCCTGGTTCGGCAACGCCGCCAAGCTCCTCTACATCATCGGGGTGCGCCTCGCCGGCACCGTCGCCGCCAACGTCTTCGTGTGGGCTGAAGCGGATTTCTACCCCGCGTACGCCGCCGGTCGCGCCGAGTGGGGCCTGTCCGCCTCGACCGATCAGGTCGTCGCCGGCTCGATCATGATGGTCGAGGGGTCGATCCTCACCATCTGCCTCTTCGGCTGGCTGTTCCTGCGCTCGGCCCGCGAGGGCGAGGAGCGCCAGGCCCTGCTCGATCTCGCCGGCGCCCGCGGCGTCCCGCTCACCGAGCGCCGCGCCGCCCGCGCGGTCTCCGCCGGTGAGGGCGGCCGGCTGCGCGCGCGGATCGAGGACGGCTGAGTGATGGGTAACCTGGCCACATGTCCATGATCAGCAAGCTCGCCCGGTTCGCCAGCTCCCCACAGGGCCGGCGGATGGCTCAGAAGGCGATGGAGAAGGCCAAGGATCCCAAGACGCGCCAACAGGTCGACGACGCCCGGCAGAAGCTCGCGCGCAAGCGCGGCGGCTCGAGTGGTTCGGGTCCCGCGTCCAAGCCTCCTGAGCCCGGTCCTGACGTTTGACTGGCCGCCAGGAGGGGGCGGTGAGGACGGTGTGGGTCCCCCACCCACACCGTCCTTCCCGCCCCTTCTCCGGACTTCCGCGCAGACCATCGGCTCATAAGGCTCGCTCCGTGAGCCCGATCGACCGATCGTCCACCCGCCACCCATTCGTCGATTCTTGGCGCGCCGCGCTACCCCGCGCCCGTGAGCACGCCCGCCTGGCCGGGCGGTGCGTCCAGGCCGGCGAGCGCCGCCGGGACCACGGGCTGGGGGCTGGGGGCACGGAAGCGCACGAGGGTGAAGCCGGCGGTCTGCGTGCGCCCCACCTCGGTGAAGGCCGGGCCGGGCGGAACGATCGTCGCGGCGTCGGGTGGCGTGCCCGAGTCGGCGTCGGGCAGGCCGACGACGACGACCTCGCGCACGGCGCTGCCGCCGGCGGGCATCGGCTCGAGCGCCGGGCGGTAGTACTCCAACGGCACGACGCCGCTTGCCGGGGTGACCACCACGGCGCGATCGGCCGGCGGGCCCAGCGCAGCGGCGGCGCCGCGCCAGTCCTCGCGCTGGAAGCGCGGCTCCAGGGCCACGCCGATGACGATGGCGATCCACAGCACGGCCAGCCCGCCGCCCAGCGCCAGGCCGACGCGGGGTGCGCGGCGGGCGGCGAAGGCCACGCCGAGGGCTACGAGCAGCACGGGCAGCGCGACGAGGGTGTTGCGCGCGAGGAAGTGGTCGACGCCGACCAGGGCCAGCGCGAGGGGGACCAGCACAGCGGCGGCGCCCGCCCCGCAGGCCAGCAGGGCGCCGCGGCGCTGACGTTCGTCGCCGCGCGCGAGGAGGAGCGCCGCGCCGGCGCCGACCAGCGCGAGGGCCAGCACGGCGGCGACGAGCTCGACCGGCGCGTCGTAGCCAACGAGAAACTGCTTGGGCACCTGGGCAACGCGCGTCATCAGTGCCAGATCGCCGATGAAGTCGGCCAGGTCGCGCTCGCGCTGGGCCAGCGCGAGGGGGGCCAAGGCCAGGGCGGCGACGGTCACGCCCCCCACCGCGGCGAGGACGGAGCGCCCGCCGCGCAGGACCACCAGCAGCCAGACCGCCTCCGCCGCGATCAGGAACGCGGCGAAGTAGTGGGTGGCCAGTGCCAGCGCGCCGACCACCGCCCACGCGGCGAGGCGGCGGCCGCCGGGCTCCTCCCGCGCGCGCAGGGCCAGCAGCGCGCTCAACGCGCCCAGGAAGGCCAGCAGGGCGTAGGCCCGCGCCTCCTGGGAGAACCAGACCAGCAGTGGGCAGCACGCGGTGAGCAGCGCGGCGAGAGCCCCGGCGCGCAGGCTCGTGGCGTCGCCGGCCCGCCCGGCGAGCCGCCGTCCCAGCAACCAGGCCACGGCCACCGTGGCGATGCCCAGCAGCGCCGACAGCGAGCGCAGCGCCACCTCCCCCGTGCCCAGCACGGCGCTCCAGGCCCAGGCAAGCAGGTAGTACAGCGGCGGCGTCGACTCGCTGCCCTCCACCTGGGCCAGGACGCTGCCCACGCCCTGGTCGACGAGCTGGGCGGTGACCGTCTCGTCGAACCAGAAGCTCTGCTCCCCGAGCGTCGGCACGCGCAGCAGTGCGGCCAGCACCAGCACCCCGGCCAGGATCAGACTCGACCGCCGGACGGACATGGGCGGGAAGTCTAGGAAGGCGCCGGCGCGACGAGCGAGTCACCCATTCTCGAGCGCCATCGCTTCCGCGCGGCGCGCCAACTCCAGCACGCCGTCGCCGAAGGCCTTGAGGTAGGGATCGTCGGTGGCGCCGGTCACAGCGCGCTTGTAGTTGCCCTCCATGAAGACGACCGACTTCCACAGCGCGAGGGTCTGGTACCAACGGATGTCGGTCATGGAGCGTCCCGAGCGCTCCTCGTAGCGCGCGACGAGCTCCTCGCGGCGCAGGAAGCCCTCCTCGCGGGTGACACCCGACAGCTCGAACTTCCCCAGCGGCGGGTCGTCGCGGTCGACCCACAGCGCGCACAGGTAGCCGACGTCGGCCAGCGGGTCGCCGATGGTGGCCATCTCCCAGTCGAAGATCGCCGTCAGCCGGGCGGGCGTCTCGGGCGCGTACATGACGTTGCCCATGCGGAAGTCGCCGTGCACGACGGTGGCCGGGCCCGACTGCGGGAGGTTGTCGGCCAGCCAGGCGCCGACGCGCTCGACCTCGGGCACGTCGCGCGTGCGGTTGTGCTCCCACAGGCCGCCGAAGCGCCGAAGCTGGCGCTCGAGGTAGCCCGTGGGCTTGCCGAACCCCTCCAGCCCCGCGGCCTGCCAGTCGGCGGCGTGGATCTCGACCAGTGCGTCCACGAGCTCCTCGCCCGCGCGGCGGCGCTCGTCGGGAATGTCGAGGGCATCCGGCAGCTCCGAGGTCACCACGTGGCCGTCGAGCTTCTCCATGACATAGAAGGGCGCGCCTATGACCGTTTCGTCGTCGCACACGGTGAGGACCCGCGGCACGCGGGCGCAGCCGGCCAGCGCGCGCAGCACGCGCGCCTCGCGCAGCACATCGTGGGCGCTTGGAGGCAGCGGCGGCCGTGGCGGACGGCGCAGCACGACCTCCACGTCGCCGCGGCGCACGAGGTAGGTGACGTTGGAGTGGCCCTCGCCGACCGGCGCGGCCTCCACCCCGCCCTCGCCGAGCCCGTGTTCGTCGAGGAACGCCAGCAGCGGCTCGACGACCAGCAGCGGTGGGCGCCCGTTGCGCGCGCCCTCCTCGTGGGTGGCGACGACGTCGTCGTGGGCGACCGCCGGATCGGCCATCGCCGGCACCCTAGAGATTCCGAACCTCCGTGGGCAGGACACGCTGTCGCGACCGCGGCCCATTCGCAATCGACCCCTGGCGCAGGGCCGGGAGCGGACGGCAACATCCGTTTCTCTCGGCGGTCCCCGGTCCGCTATAGCCTGCCCGCGTGTCCCAGCAGCTCTGGCTCCTGCGCCACGGCGAGGCCGAGCGCCATGACGCGCGCCCCGATGCGCAGCGGCGCCTGACCGAGCGCGGCGAGCGCCAGTCCGAGATCGCGGGTCGCGCGCTGGCAGCGCTCGGGCTGGTCGTCCACGATGCGTTCACGAGCCCGAAGGTGCGCGCGATGGATACCGCGCGCCTGGCCTGCGCCGCGGTCGGCGTCGAGCCCGTGGAGCACGCCGAGCTGGGCGAGGGCTTCGACGCGCGCGAGGCACTCACCCTCGTCGCTGCGGCGGGCGCCGATCGCCGCGTGCTCCTCGTAGGCCACAACCCCGACCTCGCCCAAGTCGTGCACGACCTCACGGGCGCGCGCATCAACCTCAAGAAGGGCGGCGTGGCCGGGATCGCGCTCAACGGCTCCCGCGGCGAGCTCCTGGCCCTCCTGCGCCCCCGCGAGCTCGCGGCGATCATGGGCGTCGACCTCAAGGGCTGAGCGTCCCGCGGGGAAGGAACCAACGGTGGCGCAGCTCGCTGACGCCTGCGATCAGATCGTAGTCGGCGTCGTAGTGCAGGAGCGGGACGCCCGCTTTCTCGGCCGCCGCCGCGATCAGGAGGTCGGTGGGCGGCACGCGACGATGGTGGCCGCCGGGGGAGAGGGCGAGCTGAAGCTCGCGGCACCGTTGCCACACCGCGACGGGCATGGGAACCGTCGCGAAGCCGGAGAGCCGGCGGGCGATCTCGTCCGCGCGTCGCTCGTTGGCAGCTAGACGCACCAACTCGAGGATCACCACATCGCAGACGAGCACCTTGCCCGCGGACACCTGAGCGTCGAACCAGGGCTTGAGGTGGGGAAAGCGCCGATCGCGTGACCAGGTCCAGACGGCGCTGTCGACGAGCCAGGGCTCTTCGAGCGGGGGCGGTCGATCACTCACCTAGGGGATCGAGCGCGATGCGCGATGCCCGGCCCGCCGCGACCTCCTCGGGGGTGCCGTCGATGTCGCGCAGGACGTCGAAGTCGGCGAGAGCCTTGCGGCGACGGACCTCCCGCAACGCCTCGTTGACCGTCTGCGAGGTGCCTTCGGTGCCCAGGGCGTCGCGCGCTCCGTC
>JBBJOB010000211.1:0-3956 GCA_037721455.1 Solirubrobacteraceae bacterium
CACGCCGCCAGCGTTCGTCCTGAGCCAGGATCAAACTCTCCGTGAAGAACTGCTGCCGGGTCGGGCGAACCCGCTCCGACGTCACATGAGAGTCGTCTTGACCTTCGTGGGGCGCCACGTACACGTTGGGCGCCCCGGTCATGACAGGGTTACTTCAACTTCTTGGCTCCGCCGGCCATCCCGAGGGAGGACCGGCAGACGTATCTGGACGCAACTTGGATCGAACATCGATCCAGGTTGCACATGCTGTTGAGTTTTCAAAGACCGTCACGCCTTCCCGGACGAGGGTGCTTCCCTCGGAGAGGACGCGCGAGAGGACCGAAGCCATCTCGAGCGGGCCGTTAAGGATAGCACCGGAGCGCCGGGCTCGAAAGACCCGCGGACCGGTGCAGGGCCCATGCGACGCAGGCAACATAGCAGCCTCAGCCAGGCTCAGGCCCGGCGCAGCCGCCTGAAGCGACGCCGGCCCGCCTGCAGCACGGCGCCGTCCAGGCGCTCGGGCGCCACATCCTGGTCGGCCGAGCCCAGGGACTGACCGTCCAGGCGGACGCCTCCCTGGGCCAGCAGCCGGCGCGCCTCACCCCTCGAGCCGCCGAAGGCCTCGGCGATCAGGGCCGGGAGGTGCACCGTGCCGGGGCCGCCGGCGAAGGTCAGCTCCTCGATCTCCTGCGGCGCGCGGCCCTGCACCACGACGCGGTCGAAGTGCGCGGCGGCCTCGCGGGCGGCAACCGCCCCGTGCAGCATCTCTACGAGCGCGCGCGCGAGAGCGTGCTTGGCGTCGCGCGGCCGGACCTCGCCACCCAGCGGGCGCCCCAGCAGGAGCTCGTACCAGCCCGCCATGGCCGCGTCGGGCAGGCTCAGCGTGCGCCCGTACGCCTCCTCGGGCGCCTCGGTGACCCCGATGTGGTTGTCCAGCGACTTGGACATCTTGCGCACCCCGTCGGTGCCCGTGAGTATCGGCATGGTCACCACGCACTGCTGCGGCTGGCCGTAGGCGCGTTGGACCTCGCGGCCCAGCAGCAGGTTGAAGGTCTGGTCGGTGCCGCCCAGCTCGACGTCAGAACGGACGGCCACGGAGTCGTAGGCCTGCATGAGGGGATACAGCAGCTCGAGCACCGAGATGGGCTCGCGCTCGGCGTAACGGCGGGCGAAGTCCTCGCGTTCCAGCAGCTGGGCCACCGTGGTGGTGGCGGCGAGGCGGAACAGGTCCTCCATCGCCATGTCGAGCCACTGCGAGTTGTGGCGCAACTCGATGGCCTGGACGTCGAGCACCTTTCCCGCCTGGGCGACGTAGGTGCGCGCGTTGGCGTCGATCTCGGCCCCCGAGAGCCGGGGCCGGGTGCTCGAGCGCCCGCTGGGATCCCCGACGCGCGCCGTGTAGTCGCCCACGATCAGCACGATCACGTGGCCACGTTCCTGGAACTCGCGCAGCTTGCGCAGCACGACCGTGTGGCCCAGGTGGATGTCGGGGGCGGTGGGATCCAGCCCCAGTTTCACCCGCAACGGGCGCCCTTCGGCCAGCCGGCGCTCCAGCCCGCCCACGGGCAGGGCGTCGACCGTGTCGCGGGTCAGGAAGGCGGCGTCGTCGGCAGGAGAGCACATCAGTGGTTGCATCGGTGGGTCGCGTGCCGGCGACACGGTGCGGGACTCACCGAAGGGAGCACATGGGCGATGCTAGCCTCGCGCCGCGGCGCCCGGTGGGCGCTCGTATCCCGATGGACGACCCCGGCCCGGACCTCCTCGAGCTGCCCGACCGGCAGCCTCGCCTCAAGAAGCTGCGCCTGATGCTCGTCCTGTCGGGCGTCGCGACGCTTGCCCTCATCTCCATCGGGTTCGGGATGCTCATGGCCGTCGCCGCCGACCTGCCCGAGCTCGACCAGCGCGCCGAGTACCAGGACGCGCGTAACTCCGTCCTCACCGACGTCAACGGCGACCGCTTGGCCGTCCTGGCCGACCAGGGCCGCATCCTCGTGGAACTCGGGGACGTGGCCCAGACCATGCAGCAGGCGATCATCTCCATCGAGGACCAGCGCTTCTACGAGAACGCAGGCGTCGACCTGCGCGGCACGGGCCGCGCTCTCTATCAGGACATCGTGGCCGGGGGAGCGGTGCAGGGCGGCTCCACGATCACCCAGCAGTTCGTCAAGAACGCGACGGAAGCCCAGGACCAGCGCACGATCACCCAGAAGATCCGTGAGGCCGCGCTGGCCTTCCACCTGACGCGCAAGTGGAGCAAGCCGAAGATCCTGGTCAACTACCTCAACTCGATCTACTTCGGCAACGGGGCCTACGGCATCGAGTCGGCGGCCCGCGCGTACTTCGGCAACGACGTCAACCACCAGGGGTGCGGGACCGACGACCGGCCCTGCGCGGCCGAGCTCAAGCCCCACGAGGCGGCGCTGTTGGCCGGCATCGTCGCCTCCCCCAGCATGTTCGACCCCGTCACCGAGCCGCAGGCCGCGCGCGAGCGGCGAGACACCGTCCTGCGCGCGATGCTCGACCAGGGCCGGCTGCTGCCTCCGGAGTACCGCGACGCCATCGAGCAGCCGCTGCCCGCCTCCGACCAGGTCGATCCCCCGACCGTGCGTTCCGTGACCCCCGGCTCGGCCTACTTCACCAGCTGGGTGCGCCAGCAGGTGGTCGACCGCTACGGCGCGGCGCGCGCCTTCCGCGGCGGCCTGAACGTGCGCACGACGCTGGACCTCGAGCTGCAGCAGGGCGCCGACGACGCCGTCAAGGCGTTCCTCAGCGCGCCCGGCGGCCCCTCAGCCGCGCTGGTGGCCATCGACAACGAGAGTGGCGAGGTGCGCGCCATGGTCGGGGGACGCAACTACGAGCAATCGCCTTTCAACCTCGCGGTGCGCGGTCGCCGCCAGCCCGGCTCGGCGTTCAAGCCCTTCGTCCTGGCCGCGGCCCTGGAGGACGGGATCGCCCCGGGCTCGACCTGGTCCTCGCGCGAGAAGTCGCTCGAGCTGCCCGGCGGCGGCCTCTTCGAGGTCGAGAACTACGAGGGCTCCTACGCGGGCGTGACCACGCTGGCCGGCGCCACGACGACCTCGGACAACTCCGTCTACGCCGAGGTCGGGCTCGCGGTCGGGCCGGACAAGGTCGCCGACCTGGCCGAGGAGATGGGCATCCGCACCGAGGTCTCCGAGAACGCGGCCAACGCTCTGGGCGGCCTGGAGGACGGGGTGACCGTGCTCGACATGGCTCACGCCTACCAGACGCTGGCCGCCGACGGCGAACGCGTGTCGGGCACCCTGGGCACCGAGGAGATGGGGCCCGTCGGCATCCGCGCGGTCGGCGGGCGCGACGACGACCGGGTCCTGGACCGCAACCGTCGCGAGAGCCGACGCGTCCTTCCCGAGGAGACCGCGGCCCAGACGCGCGAGATCCTGTCCACCGTGGTCACGTCGGGCACGGCCACCGCGGCGAGCCTCGGCCCGGGCGAGACCGTGTGGGGCAAGACGGGGACGACCGAGAACTATGGCGACGCCTGGTTCGTCGGGGCCACGGAGGAGATGACCGTCGCTGTGTGGGTGGGCTACGCGGAGGGCACGCGGCCCATGGAGACCGAGTTCCAGGGCGGGCCGGTGGCCGGCGGCACCTACCCGGCGATGATCTGGCAGGACTTCATGACGGGCTTCCTGGAGCTGCGCAAGGAGCGCCTGACCGCCGAGTGCGAGGTTGAGCGCGAGGAGGCGCTGGAGGAGGCCCAGCCCGATGGCATCCCCGAGGAGCCACAGGTGTGCATCGACGCGGGACTGGCCCCCGATCCCAACGCGCCGCCGCCGCCGGTGGTCGCTCCGGTGGAGCCGGCGCCGGGGCCCGAGGAGGTCGTGCCCGAGGCGCCGCTGCAGGAGGCCCCGCCCGTGGAGGTGCCTGTCGAGCCGGCGCCCGCTCCGGTCGAACCGGCGCCCGTGGAGCCCACGCCCGTCGAGCCGCCGCCCGCCGCG